>JBKJYI010000393.1:0-3436 GCA_046715855.1 Phycisphaerae bacterium | reverse complement strand
TTAGGAGAGAGATCTAGATGCCAACGTGCGTCGTGACAGGGGGCGCCGGCTTTCTGGGCTCGCATCTTTGCGACAGGCTCCTGTCCCAAGGGCATGCGGTCGTCGCCGTCGATAACTTGTTCACCGGTTCGCGCAAGAACATCGAACACCTGCTCAACCGCTCCGACTTCACCTTTATCGAGCACGACATTGTCCAGCCGATCACCCTCGACGCGGATCGCCTTTACAACCTCGCGTGCCCGGCCTCACCGATCCACTACCAGTCGAACCCGGTCAAAACCGTGAAGACTTCGGTCATGGGCATGATCAACATGCTGGGAATCGCCAAGCGAACCGGAGCGCGCATCCTGCAGGCTTCGACGAGCGATGTCTATGGTGACCCGCTCGAGCATCCCCAACGCGAGGAATACTTCGGCAACGTGAACCCCATCGGACCGCGAGCCTGCTACGACGAGGGCAAGCGCGTGGCCGAGACGCTGATGTGCGACTATCACCGCGAGCACAAGGTGGACATACGGATTCTGCGAATTTTCAACACCTACGGCCCGCGCATGGCCGTGGGCGACGGGCGGGTCATATCGAACTTCATCGTACAGGCTCTTCGCGGCGAGCGGCTGACGATTTACGGCGACGGCAAACAGACGCGGAGCTTCTGCTACGTCGATGATTTGCTCGACGCGATGACGGGGCTGATGGATTACGATAGTCCGGATGCGAATCTGCCGGTCAATGCGGGCAGCACGGACGAACGGTCGATGAATCAGATTATTGATGAGATCGGCCGGATTCTTGGTCGGAAGCTGGACGTCGTTTACCATCCGCGCCCGGGCGACGACCCGGAGCGACGCAAGCCCGATTGCTCGCGTGTGCAAAAGATGCTGAATTGGCGACCGCGCGTTCCGCTTGCGGAAGGGCTGGGCAAAACCATCGAATACTTCCAGGGTTTGGCCTGAATTCTCATGTCGCGCCTTTAGGCGAAATGAAGTCATTCATTGTCCCATCAATTTCAATTTCAGAACTTCGGCTAGTTGTTTTCCGAGAGCCAGAGGATCGGTTCCTTGTTGATTGCCGTTGACCATGCGGAGGCCGTCGTCGCTGAATAGATGGGCGATCAGGTGGATTTGGCCGTTTACGATCGTTGCCAGGGCTGCGGCGGGAGTGTGACATCCTGCGCCAATGGTGCTCAGGAAGGCGCGCTCGGAATCCACGGCGAGGCGCGATTCCATGTGGTTAATGGGAGCAACGATCTGCTCCATCTCGCATCCTTTTCGCACCTGCACGGCCAGCGCTCCCTGGGCGGGAGCGGGGACAAACCGAGCGACGGGAAGATCGATCGCATGGTGCGGTGCGATTTGCAGCCGCCGCAGACCCGCAGCGGCGAGCACGACCGCATCGAGTTCGCCGTCCTCCAGCTTTGCGAGACGGGTGGGGACGTTGCCACGAAGAGGGTGAATCGTAACGCCGGCGCAGAAATAGCGGAACTGCGCGGCCCGGCGCGGGCTGCTGGTGCCGATGCGGAAGCCTGCGGGCAGGGCGGTCAGGTCCACTTCGCCGTCGCAGACGAGCACGTCGTGAGGAAATTCGCGTGGCGGGACGGCGGCGATGGTCAGGCCGGGAGTGATGGCGGTGGGGAGGTCCTTGTAACTGTGGACGGCCAGGTCGATTTCGTCGCGAAGCAGCGCCTGCTCGATGGCGCCAGTGAACCCGCCGGCGGGCCAATGGATGTCGAAGGGCTGGTGAGTAGCCTTGTCGCCGTGCGTGCGGATAATGATCTCCTGGAATTGTACATCCGGTTGGGCGGCCTGGATGAGCGAGCAGACGATGCGCGTCTGCACCAGGGCCAGGTCGCTGCCGCGCGTGCCGATTCGGAGAAGTGTCATGACTTGGCACTCGCAAAGGCTTCCTGGGCGGCGGAGAGCGCTTCCGCGATCACCTCTTCATTGTGCGCGGCGCTGATGAACATGGCCTCGAAGCCGGAGGGGGGCAGAAGCACGCCTTGGTCCAGCATGGCGTGGAAGAATTTCGCATAGAAAACATGGTCGGCGCGCTTGGCGTCTTCGAAGTTACGCACGGAATCTTTCGAAAAAGTGAATCCCCACAGTCCGCCGCACGACCCGGCCTGCGTCATAACTCCCGCTTCTTTGCCCGAGGCGCGAATTCCGTCGGCCAGGGCTTTTGTCGAAGCGCCGAGTTGGTCATATAGGTTTTTTCCGCAGGCTTTCAGCGTGGCGATGCCTGCTGCGACGGCGACGGGGTTGCCGCTGAGCGTACCGGCCTGGTACATCGGACCCAGCGGACTGACCAGTTCCATCAATTCGCGGCGAGCGCCATAGGCGGCCAGCGGCATGCCGCCGCCGATCACTTTGCCCAGGCAGGTGATGTCGGGGCGGATGTTCCAAAGCGTCTGGCAGCCGCCCCAGGCTACGCGAAAGCCGGTCATTACTTCGTCGAAGATCAGCAGGCTGCCGTGCTTGTCGCAGAGGTCGCGAAGGCCCTGAAGAAAACCGGCCACCGGCTCGACGAATCCCATGTTGCCGGCGATCGGCTCGATGATGACGGCGGCGACTTCGTTTCCATGCCGCGTCAGGATGTCCGTGACCGCCGCTAAATCGTTGTACGGCGCAAGCAACGTAGTTTCGGCGAACTGCGCAGGAACTCCGGCGGAATCCGGGATGCCGAAGGTGGCTGCGCCGGAACCGGCGGAAACCAGCAACGAATCCACGTGGCCGTGATAGCAGCCTTCGAACTTGAGGATTTTTGTGCGACCGGTGGCCGCGCGTGCCAAGCGAATGGCACTCATGGTCGCTTCCGTTCCGCTGTTGACCAGGCGAACCATTTCGATGGAGGGAAATGCGCCGACGATAATTTCGGCCAGCTCCGCCTCGGCGGCGCAGCACGCGCCGAAACTCAGTCCGTGCGCCGCTGCCTTCGTCACCGCGTCCACCACGATCGGATGCGCGTGTCCGAGGATCGTCGCGCCCCAGCTGCAAACCAGATCGACGTAGCGATTGCCGTCCACGTCGAAGAGGTATGGCCCTTCGCCGCGGTCGATGATGAGCGGTTCTCCTCCGACGGCACGAAACGCCCGCACGGGGCTGTTCACCCCCCCCACGAGTACGCGCTGGGCGCGCTCAAACGCACGGGCTGATCGTCGGCGGTGATGGGTATGTGCAGTCATGATGGTGTTAAAGCCCAGCTTTCGAATCGCTTTATTCTTGCAATATTCATTTCGATCAATTCTCTCCTCTCTCCGGCGGGGAACAAGACACGGCCGTCTTTCCCTATTCCATGCATAAAGAACATGAGAGGTGCGCGCAGATTGTGAGCCTTGGCGCAAAAACAACCTTGATTTACCCGTTACGGACTAGATTTACGAGAACTGCTTCGTTGAGGCTGCCGCTGCGGAGGCCGCGGGGGTCGAAGGTAACTTCGGAAT
>JBKJYI010000392.1:0-7370 GCA_046715855.1 Phycisphaerae bacterium | reverse complement strand
CCAGCGGAAAGAGCTACGACGTCACAGATCCGGGTACCGTGCCGCCTTGCTGCAAAAAAGGGACCTAGTCGCGCCACGCTTCTTCGCCATCGAAGTCTTTCGGCGCCAGCGAGCGAGCGCAAAGTAGAGATGCGCATGCGGTGGTATGAGACGTGGAAACACCGAGCGCAAGAGCTAAAGCAAGAGATGTATGCGCTTTACCTCGCCTTGCGTGATCCGCGCACCCCCTGGTACGCGAAAACCGCCGCCGGTTGCGTGCTGGCATATGCGCTTAGTCCCATTGACTTGATTCCCGACCCCATCCCCGTCTTGGGTCACTTGGATGACTTGTTGCTTATCCCCTTGGGCATTGCCCTCGTACGGCGAATGCTCCCCGCGGATTTGCTCAACGACTGTCGAAATAAGGCAAGGGATCAAGAAAGTATTCGTGTTCGAGGACGTTGGATAGCAGCCTTGGTCGTTGTCATGATTTGGATGGCGGCGCTCGCGATCGTAGGTGGGTGGCTCTACCGAATCGCAGCATCGTGACGCTGGGCACGTTTTGGAGGCTGTGCCCGCTAATGTAATGACAGAAGCCCTAGTGGGCCGTCAACGTTGAATCTGCGGATACAGTCGTCGGAGCTTGATGCGGGCGTCGGCGGTTCGAAACTGCCAGTTTACCCTCGTCTTTGCGTTGTTTCGTTCGCGCTCCCACGCTTTGGTCCGCTTGGATAGTGACTCTTGGTCGGGCACACGCCCGCCGATGCTTTGCTTCTCCAGCGCCGCCAACTCGACTTCGGCCACGTTGAGCTAGAATGAATTGATTTCATCTTCTTCCTCTTCCGAAAACCTCGATGAGATACACCCCTTCTGAATATCCAAACCTCCCCACTCTAACACAAGCCACCACATGTAGCAAAGGCCGATTTCGCATAGAGCAACAGATCGAAAATCTTGAGCTCTAGATTCGATACTCCTTGCTATCGCCATGTGCCGGTCCGGCAGTATTAGATCAACTCCAAAATCGCGACGTCTCCATGCCTGGATTCCGACAGCGAAAACTGTTTTGCCTTGGGTATCCACGCCCGCGAACGTTCACGATTCGCGGATGGCCCTTCCCTTGATCGATCAAATGCCGCGTATCGCGGGTCACTATGGACGGCCTCGAGGCAAGCCCGACGTGGTCCTGAGTGATCGAGCCTATGGCACACCCAAGACAATGGTCGAGGTAGACAGGTTCATTACTGTTGCCACTTCCTCCATGGTGAAGGCCGCCAAAAAAGCGCAACAACACGACGCGACGGCGGCGATCGTCCAGCGCTTCCAATTTCGTGAGCACCGCGTAAAGCCGCTCGATATCGACTTCCGTTTCACCATCGGCGCGCCCGCATGCTCCAACGACATGCGCGCAGTCCCCGCCGCGCTTGGCCGCCCCTCAACGCCGAGCGGGTCCGCTAATATCTGCCTCATGGCTAACGAGGCCGCCGCCACGAATTGGGCTCGATTCGCCCACTGTACTTGTGTATGATCCACAAACCGCAAAAACGCCTCGTGAACGAGTGCCGTAGGCTGAAGCATCTGGTCAGGCTGCTGTTTGCGAAAAAACCTGCCGGCCCGTGCCCGCAGTTCGGCCTAAACAGTTGGCATCACGCGCTGAGCCGCAGATTCATCTCCGCGACCCAGGTCGGCCAATAGCTCGGTTGCGTTTTGCGACGGTTCTGAGACGAGCGTTCTCAGATGCGTCCGTTACCTGCTGGTCCATCATAGCCAACTGGGTTGTTCCATCCGAAACGATCGATGGTTAACTGGTGCATGAAAAGCATTAAGGGGTGTCGCCGCCGAATGCGTTTAAGAGTAAAGAGAGAGACCGCCCTGCGGTCCCAAACGACAATAAAGTTGCGGAGGTTGAAATGCGTTGCGAAAAGTGGATGAAGGGATCAGTACTATTCATGTTTATGGCCCCTGCTCTTCGGGCGGCCCCGGCCGAGGTCATTACGTACCAGGGTCAGCTGAAGCAGGATGGGGTGCCGTTCACCGGCTTGGCCGATTTGCGGTTCACCCTTTGGGACCACCTGACTACGTCCGTCGCCAACCCGCCAATCGAAGATCGCCTCGGCGTGGAGGTGGTGAACGGCCTGTTCAACATCGAGTTGGACTTCCCGGCGTCGTTGTATAATCAGCCCCGCTGGATCGGGGTCCAAGTGCGGACACCGGCCGGATCGGCCAACGCGTTCCAAACCCTGACACCCCGCCAACCCGTAACGGGCGCGCCGTACGCGCTGTACGCCCTCAATGTGCTGGGCGGCAGCGGTGGCGGCGGTGGAACGCTCGACCAAGCCTATGACTTCGGCGGTCCCGGCGCAGGACGAACGATCACGGCCGACTCCGGCGCGATCGTCATTGCGGGCGCCGGCGGACTGACCGTAAGCGGCGGAATCACCTCGGGACCGGTCAAGCTCGACCACGCCAGCAACGACTTTGACGTTCAGGTCACTCGCGGTCCGATTCATTTGGCTGGCGACCCGACCAACGTGAGTGTCGGCGGGAAATATGTTACTGGTACCAGCCTCAATCCGATTCCGCATTGGGCGTATCTCACCGTCGGCACCAGCGTTCACCGGATCACGCGCGACTCCGGCGCCGACTTGCGATTTACCACAGAGACCGCCCCCAACGCTCAGGCTGTAACCGATCAGATGACCCTTACCGAAGACGGAAGCCTGGGAATCGGAACAAGTTCGCCATCCGCCCGACTTCACGTCAATGACAGCACCGACATTGCTTCGGGCGGAGCGCTAGTCCTAGGAGCGATTTCGTCGGCCAACCTCGTTTTTGACAATAATGAAATTGCAGCCCGCAACAATGGTGCGCCCGCGTCACTCATCCTCAGCCGCGAAGGCGGCAGCGTGGGCGTCGGAGTCACCCCGAGCAATTCGATACGCCTGCACGTCCAGGTCCCCAACACCGACAGCGATATGGCCCTTTACGCCGCAACGTACGGCTCAGGACGCGCCGGCCTCTTCGAAAGCCACCAGAGCAACAACACTCACACGGTCAGCATCTTCAAAAATGATGGCCCCGCTTTGCGCATCAGTGGCAACGTGAGCGCGACCGATGCCGCCACCGACGCACCGCTGTCGGTCATCGGCGGTTCCGATTCGACTCCAACCGGCGGAGGATTTGCTGTGTTTGGCAGTACGACCGGCGCCAACGTCTCCATCGACAGCAACGAGATCATGGCCCGCAGCAACGGTAGTACCGCGACCCTGGCCCTCAATGCATCGGGCGGCAACGTCAACCTCATCCAAGGCGGCACGGGCAACGTCGGCATCGGCACTTCCTCGCCGGGACATCGTCTTGACGTCGCCGGGCGCATGCGGATTCGCGAGGGCAGCGGCGACGCCGGGATCTGGCTGTACCAGACCGGACCCGCGGCCGATCGCGCCTTTGTGGGAATGTTCGGTGACAACTCCGTCGGCTTGTACGGTAACAATGGGGCCGGATGGGGGCTCAACATGAGTGCTTCGACCGGAAACGTCGGCATCGGCACAACCGCTCCAAAATCGAGGCTGCACGTTAATGGCGACTACTACGGTCGCGGACACCTTTATCTCTACGCACTCGAAGGAGACGGTGCATCCGGCACCGCCTATGTCCAGGCCCGCGACGACAGTTCAACAAGCAACATCGACCTCCGCCTGCGCTCCAAGGCCGGAACCACTGCGGTGGACGTTCTCACCTGCAAGTCCAATGGTCGTGTGGGCATCGGAACGACTTCGCCGGCAAATTTGCTCGACGTCGCGGGAACGGCCCGCGTGAACGTGCTCACCATCGACGGCGGCGCGGATCTTTCAGAAAACTTTGATGTTGGCTCTCAAGCCGGCGCCTTCGATGTGGACGCCGCAGAGCCGGGCACGGTGGTGGCCATCGACCCCGAAAACCCCGGCAAGCTGCGCATTGCAACCAGCGCATACGACTCAACCGTCGCCGGGATCATCAGCGGGGCCGGCGGTGTCGGCACGGGAATGGTCATGGCCCACGAAGGAACCGTGGCCGATGGCAAACACCCCGTCGCTTTGACCGGCCGCGTTTATTGCAAGGTCGATGCATCCCACGGCGCGATCAAGCCAGGCGATCTGCTGACCACTTCGGATACCCCTGGTCACGCGATGAAAGTTACGGACCGCGAGCGTGCACATGGCGCTGTTCTCGGTAAGGCCATGACGAGCTTGCCGCAGGGCGAGCGCGGACTGGTGCTGGTCTTGGTGAGCCTGCAGTAAGCGATAGCGATCACGGAGAAAGACCATGAAGAATTTACCAACCATCAGAGCGGCAACTTTCGCGGCCATCGCCGGCGCTTTCGTGACCACGGTCGCGGCCGGAGTCCCCGAACTGGAACGAAAAATCGTGGACCAGGTTTCCATTGAATCCGAAGACTACGACGGCGACGGCGCTGCGACCCGTGAAGTGTATCGCCAGATGATCGAACGCCCCGGCACCAACTGGATGCGAGCACGAATCGGCGAACACTACCTCGGCGAGGAGAGCTACATCACGATCATGTCCTTGAAGGACGGCCGTCTGCAGCATCACTCGGGCTCAACATTGCCCGAATGGAACAACTGGACTGCGTTCTTCAACGGAGATGCGATCGAAATCGCACTCCACGTTGCCCCCGGCGACACGGGTGTGTTCGTGACCGTCGAATCGATTGCCTTCGCCGAGATCATCGCATCGAACGATTCGCCCGAACCCACCGGCGGCGTGGCCAGCATCTGCGGCGAAAGCGACAACCGCACCGCATCGACTGATTCGCGCGTCGGTCGCCTGTTCAAAGGCGGCTGCACCGGGTGGCTCATCTCCAACGGAGGCGTGCTGACCGCCGGTCACTGCACCAACGACAACGGGGACATCGGCGGGGTACTCGAGTTCAACGTTCCGCCGTCATCCGCGAATGGTCGAAGCGACTGGGCCGATCCGGAAGATCAATACCCGGTGATTGCGGGCAGCGAGGCCTTCCAGGACAACGGCGTCGGCGACGACTGGGCACAATTCCGCGTGGGAGCGAATCCGGACACCGGACTCCGCGCCCATATCGCACAGGGCTTCTTCCGGCTCACCAACGCCTCACCGGCGATCGATACCACGTTACGAGTCACCGGGTACGGTGTCGACCTGAGCCCCGAAGGCACCGGCTTCCAGGGTTCAGACCCGGACTGTTGCGATCCGGATGGCGAGGGGTCCGAGACCTGCACCTACGATTGCAATTCCTCCTCGCGAACG
Organism: Phycisphaerae bacterium; assembly: GCA_046715855.1. GTDB lineage: Bacteria > Planctomycetota > Phycisphaerae > UBA1845 > UBA1845 > CAZAMB01. The sequence continues at coordinate 2,108 of JBKJYI010000392.1, read as the reverse complement.
CTTCAAACCCACACCGGTCGCCTCGACGACATTGATGGTTACGACATCGAGCACGAGGCGGACACCATGCCCGCCAATTCCGGCAGCCCCATCATCTGGGAGTCGAACGGCCTGGCCATCGGCATCCACACCGCCGGAGGATGCGACAGTTTCGGCGCCGGCTATACCAATTTTGGCACGCACTTCGCCCATCCGACGATGGCGTCGTGGATCAACAATCTTCGCGGCGACGACGCGATTTACGTGGACACCGCGCGCAACCTCGTTCCCCCCGCCGCCACGGGGAGTGTGTTCAACCCCTACGACACCGTGGCCATGGGAGTTGCTTTGGTTGCCAATGGCGGGGTGGTCAGCATCGTCGAAGGCTCCTATCCGGCGTCGGCGGGTAACACCTTCACCGTCGGGGCCGACGGAAAGCAAATGACCCTGGAAGCGCCGGTCGGCATAGTCACCATCGGAAATTAGATGGTTGCTCGCATTGGAAAAACCGTGCGAGGAATCAGGGAGATCCAGATGAGAAGATTTTCTTTGCTGGCAGCATGCGTCCTCGTCAGTTCGGTAGCATTGGCCGAATGGGAATTGGAATGGCGTACGGTTGACGGGGGTGGTGCGATGCGTTCCGCCGCCGGTGGCTATGAGCTTTCAGGCACCATCGGTCAATTCGATGCCGGTCCATCCAGCAGCGCGTCATTCAGCCTGAGCGGCGGCTTTTGGTTTGAGCATTCCCCCGGCGACTGCGTGCTCGACGGCGCTGTCACTCTCTTCGACGTTCTCGCCTTGGACCAGTGCTCTGCGGGACCCGAGTCGTCCGAGGTCGATTCAGGCTGCACATGCGTGGATTTTGACGGCGACGGAGACGTTGACCTTCGTGACGCGGCTGAGTTCCAGCTGGCATTTGCCAGTCCCTGATTGGTGTAATTCGAGGAGTCCCTAACCGCGTCGCTATCAGGATGGCGGGTGATCGGCACTGTCGGATTCGTCCAATGTATTGGCTGATTAGGGAGCGGGACGCTTGCGATTCCAGTAGGTCGACAACGTCGTCGTCGTCTCTGGCTGCCGGCCGGCGGAGACGAGCGGCAAGGAGCACGGTTGTGGCGTATCAGCGAGTTCCTACAAGTCATCGTCGCGTCGTTGGGTTCAGTGACGGGCATGCAGAGAGCCTGCCGGATAGCAAGCTGATTCCACTACTTGCCGCGCAAGGTGACCAACTCGCGGCGGATGCAGTGTCGACGAGCCAGCCATAGAAATTTGCTCGATTGACGTCATTACGGATTGACAGGTTCTTTGATTGCTGCCAACGCCGCGTCGCGTTCCTTGGCACGTTGGATCAACTCCCATAACGCTTCCGTGAGTTGGGGCAAGCCCTTCCCCGTAACGGCACTGATCGTAAGCACCGGTTTGCCGATGGCCTCCGAGAATTCCTTCGCGGCTTCGGCGCCGCCGGTGACGTCGATCTTATTGGCCACGACCAGCTCTTCCTTGGCAGCGAGTTCCGGGCTGTACTTGGAAAGTTCATTGCGGATCGTCGTATAAGCCTCGAACGCGGGCATGGCCGCCATTTCTCCGCCCACGTCCACGAGGTGAACGATCGCGCGGGTGCGCTCGATGTGCCGCAAGAATTCGTCACCCAATCCGGCCCCTTCATGGGCCCCCTGAATCAAGCCGGGAATATCGGCCAGCACGAAACGCCGGTGGCCCGACAATTCCACAATTCCCAATTGCGGTTCGAGCGTGGTGAAGGGGTAGTCCGCGATCTTGGGTCGGGCACGCGACAGACGCGAAAGAAGAGTGCTCTTGCCCGCATTGGGCAATCCCACGATTCCGGCGTCGGCGAACAGCTTGAGTTCCAGCCGCAGCCACCGTTCCTGCCCCGGCGTTCCTTCTTCGAATTCGCGCGGAGCCTGATGCGTCGAAGTGGCAAAACGTGCATTGCCACGACCGCCCTTGCCCCCCTCGGCGATGCGGACCATCTCGCCGTGAATGCTGAGATCCTTAATTAACACGCCGGTATCGTGATCAAAAATGAGCGTGCCTTGCGGCAGCTTCAGGATCAGATTTTCGCCTTGGCGTCCGGCCATCTTTTTGCCCATGCCAGGCCGGCCATGCTG
>JBKJYI010000391.1:0-3466 GCA_046715855.1 Phycisphaerae bacterium | reverse complement strand
CAGCAACCCCGGCTCGACCAGGGGGGAGGCGTGGTGGCGGTTGATTGCGGAGAAGGTGCCACTCTTTATTTTGGCTGCGGTGTCGAGCGCGGTGACGATGCATGCGCAGCGAGCGGGCGGGGCGATGATGACGCAGGCCATGCTGCCGGTCGAGGCGCGTGTGTCCAATGCAATCGTTTCGTACGCGAAGTACCTGTGGATGACTATCTGGCCTACGGATCTTGCGGTGTACTATCCGCATCCGCTTAAACCCCACCCAGTTGGGGTGGTGGTCGTTGCTGCATTGATTTTGCTGGCGATTACCGTTGGCGCCGCGGTGTTCAGGCGGCAGCATCCGTACCTTTTGGTGGGCTGGCTGTGGTTTTTGGGAATGCTGGTTCCGGTGATCGGACTGGTGCAGGTCGGCGGGCAGGCGCTGGCGGATCGGTACACGTACGTGCCCATCATTGGACTGTTCATTATGGTTGCTTGGAGAGTTGCGAACAGGCACGAAGGCACGGAGGTGAGGGCGACCGAGGAGGGAAAACGAACAAGGCACGAAGGGAACGAATCACTCCGTCAGGGTCGGGTGGATTTCACCAGAGGAGTGGGCGCATTCATACTTATTCTGCTTGGGGCCGCCACCTATCGGCAAGCGGGGTATTGGCGAGACAGCGTGACGCTTTTTCAGCGGGCGATCGATGTCGTGCCCGAAAATCCGCAGGCGCATATCTTCGTGGCCAACACGCTGATCCGGCAGGGCAAGGTTGTCCAAGCGGTTCCACACTTTGCCGAAGCTGTCCGCATCGTGCCCCATGAGCCGTACAACCTTACGGATTATGGACACGCGCTGCTGGACAGCGGGAACGTGGAAGAAGCCGCATCGCGGCTTCAAGAGGCACTCAGCCTCCTTCCCGATTATCCCGACGCGCATTTCTTCCTGGGATTAGCGCGTCTACGGCAAGGCCGCCATGCGGATGCGGTCAAGCATCTGGACCGGTCCCTTGCACTTGCGCCGGGCCTGCTGAAAGCACACTACCACCTGGGATCGGCGTACGCGGCGCAAGGGAAATGGGCGCTGGCGATTCAGCATTTGCAAGATTGGCTGAAGGTGGAACCGCGCTCCGTTGAGGCACTGACCAAACTGGCCCAGTGCTATGTGTCGATGGGCAGAGAACCGGAGGCGTTGGATGTACTTCAAAAAGCGTGGGATATCAAGCCGAAGAATCCACACCCTCCGGCTTTGATGGCGCAAATCGCAGCGTTGGCCGGCGAAATTGAGTCGGCGATCGTGCTGTACGACAAGGCATTGAAAATCGATCCCAACTATGCTGAGGCGGCCAACAATCTGGCTCAAATACTGTCGCTGCACCCCGATGCGCGCTTTCGCGATGGGAAGCGGGCGGTCCAGTTAGCTGAAGTCGCCGCCCGCGCGCGACATTTTAAAGACCCCCTCTCGCTGGACACGCTGGCGGCCGCGTATGCCGAAGCAAATCGATTTCCCGAGGCAATCAAGACGATTGATTCCGCCATCGAGTTGGCTCGGGCAGGGAAAGATGCCGAGCTGGTGGAACACCTGGAAAAGCGCCGAGCGTTGTATGCCGCCGGCAAGCCCGCTCGTGCGGGGTGAATGGAAAGTCAACCACATGGAAAAGTAAGGAGGGCGAATGTCCCCGCGAGCCGGGGCTCAGCAGGAGCTTCGCCCTCCCATCGATTCTTGAACGGTCAGAAACGTTGGGCTTCAGCGAATGATCTGGACAGGCTTGAATACGAAGGCGCTCTGGCCGGTATTGGGCCCGATGATGACCGAGTCGTCCAGAACGTATGCCGGCTGGATAATGACCTTCTTACCGCTCATTGACCCGGTAAGCTTGACATCCATGATCCGGACGCCGACGAATCCCACAATCGTGAACATGGCATTGTTGCCCGTGCCGGTCACGCTGCTAAAAATGGGAAGGGCTCGGGATTTTCCATTGATGGCCGTTAGTGGGTCTTCAACTCGGCGCTGAGTCCGGTATCGCCGTTGAGCAACACCGTTCCATCCAGCCCCAGCTCCAACGTCCCTCCATGATACGCCAGGTCACTTTCGGATATGCCGTTTAGAACCTGACTGGAGATCGTGCTCGTGCTGTTGTTGGACGACCCGATATCAATAGTGCCAAAGTTTCCGGGCGGCAACTGACCCGATCCGCTGCCGGGAAACAGATTCAGCTCCAGGATCCCGTCGGCACCTCCGGTAACTTTGCCGGTGGCGCCGTTGTAGGAGTAGGAATCCCCGGTGGTCAGTGTACCCGCCAGCAGACCGTTCCATGCATTCACATGCAGCGCGAAAGGCAGCAACCAAGCATTCCCGGTGGTGGCATTGACGCTCCAGCCGACCACGCCGTCATAAAAGGCGGCAGTGGCTGAGGCGCTCACCTCGGCTGTTTGGTGGCCAAACGCGCTGGCGAAGAAAAGATCGATGGGCCCGTTTCGAACCTCGTCGCGGTGCAGAAAAATGTGGACCGCGTTGAATTTCGAAGGATCGGAGAAATCCATTGCCTCGTTTGGGTCGTTGGGGTCGTCGAGACGGCCCACGACGACGTCGCCAGTGGCACTGTTCCCGGAATTAAGATCGAGCGAGGGGGCGTCGTTAATAATGGGGTTGCGGGCGGCATAGTCCACGGCCGCCTGACGCGCCGCGGCGGTGACGGTGACGACGTAGGAGGGGCCGCGAAGGCGGTCCTGGTCCATGAGTCGCCAGGCGGCGGCCATGGCTGCGGCATCGGCGGAGCCCTGGGCCTCGTTGCGTGCGCGGTACATCATTCCGATGTCCACGGTCATGGAAGCCATGCCCATCATCATGACGAGAGAAACCATCACCAGGGCGAAGGACACGCCCCGACGTTTTTGACTGGATATCAAGTTGGTCATACGTCACCCCTCAAGTCCGTGGTTGCAAAACGTATTCGCAGGCCGGTGCGTGCAAAGCATTCCGGCCTTTTGACATTGAAAGTGGTCACCCTATTCGCATACCGGTCGTTCGGTTGTGTCGGTATAGAGCAATCCGGTTGCGCCGTAGTAACGGACGCGCTTGACGACAAGGCTTTGGACGCGATTCGCTCCGAAAGTCACGCAAGAGTTGCTCACCGACGCCTCGGGGTCGTATTCATTGAGCTGCGCGACGTTGGCGGTGCTCGATATGTTCATGTCCCGCCCGAAGGAGCCCCAGGTTGTGGACAGTCCGTCGGTTATGGAAAAGACGAGTGTGGTGCCGTCGGTTTCGAGTGACTGGGTCCAGGTGATGGTTTCGGCCGTGGTACTCAACGATCTGGACTCGATGGATCGCTTTCGAAGTAAGCTTTCGCCATCGTAGCTGTGGAGCTGCACTCCGCCGGGGACGAAATCGGGATTCTCCCGGTAATTCCAGAGAGTTTGGGCGTGATAGGAATCCAGGTCGGCTGTCGGCGACATGACGGTGTGGAACTGCGGCGCGGTCGTGTCG
>JBKJYI010000390.1:0-4818 GCA_046715855.1 Phycisphaerae bacterium | reverse complement strand
CTGCAACACCGGAGTGGCGATACCGGCCAGCATTCCGAAATTCATCCACAAGCGGCCGGCGTTCGATTGGGTGCACGGAGGACCGCAGGCCCGCACGAGCACCTACGAGGGCAACAACTCGGTGGCGTACGACGTGGATGATCCCGCCTCGCCGGTGGGGGGCGAGACCTGGGCGGGCTACTGCTCCACCGGTGGAGCGTGGTATACGGGGACGGACTTCCCGGCCGAGTATCAGAATAGCTATTACCACGCGGACTTTGTGGAAGGGTGGATTCGCCAATTCATTTTCAATGCGAATGATGACCCCGTCGAAGTTCGCGAGTTTCTGGAGGAAGGCAGCGGGGCCATCGTCGCGGTGGGGGCTCGTCCGGGCGGGGTCGGTCTCTATTACATCGGATACGACCTGAGCGGATGCTGCATGGTTCATCGCATTCGCTGGCTGAACAATGTTCCACCGACGGCAGTGGCCAGCGGAACACCGCTTTACGGGCCTGCGCCGTTGTCGGTGCAGTTCAGCAGTGAGGGGTCATTCGATCCCGACCTCGCGGGCGGCGTGACGCTTACCTATGCCTGGAACTTCGGCGATGGAACGGCCATCGAGACTGATCCCAACCCGCTGCACGTGTTTCAGGCGAACCAGGATATTACCGCGCTAGGCACATTTACGGCCAAGGTGTTTTCGCTGAATCCCCCGCACCCTCTCGGCGGCGGAAGCTGGGACCCGGAAGTCATGCGCGACGGGGATTATCCGCCGGTTGGAAACGAGGAGAGCTTGCGGCAGTTCGACACGTACCATGAGGGGGACCAGGGCAACTCGGACTGGGTGGGTTATACGTTTTCGAGTGCGCGCCAGGTCAGCCGGCTGATCTTTCAGGAGGGCAAGCAATTTGGCGATGGCGGGTGGTTCGATACGCTGAGCGTGCAGGGTCGAATTGGCGCGGCTTGGTCGAACTTGTCCGGCGTGGTGGCGACCCCGGCGTACGCGGGTGGTAATGGGATCAACTACGAGACCTACGAGTTCAACTTTCCGCCGGTGAGCGTCGACGGCATTCGGATCATTGGAAACCCGGGCGGGAGTGAAAATTTCATCAGCGTGGGGGAACTGCGAGTATTAACTGCGGGTGCATCGGGGCCGCAGCAATTCAATGTCACTTTGACCGTGACCGATGCCCTCAATGCGCCTGCTTCGGCCAATCTTGTCGTGTCGCTTAATAACACGCCGCCGAGGGTGACGATCACCAGCCCGCTCAATGGATCGACGTGGCCCGGGGATGGCGAGCCAGTTCCGCTCACGGCGATCATTACCGACACCGAGCATTCGGCGGGCGAGCTTTCGTGCCGCTGGCAGACGATCCTCCATCACAATACGCATCTGCATCCCGAGCCGTTCGATTTCAACTGCTCGACGTCCACGGTTTTCACGCCGCTCAATCACCAAGGCGAAACCTATTTTTACGAAGTTCAGCTGCAGGTGACGGACGCTCACGGCCTCTCCACGACCAGGAAGGCATTCGTTTATCCACCTACCGAACCCATTCCAGCGGTTTCGACCTGGGGCCTGCTCGTTCTATCACTGGGCATCGCCATAGCCGGCACTATTTGTGTTCCACGCGGTTATCAGGTCACCTCCTAGGCCCTTATCACTCTCAGATCATCATTCCAAGTTGGCCGAATTTGGGAACTCGAACGCGGTCTACTCGTCTAATTCGAGTGATTGTGCTGGCGTTTGCCGAGTCTTTGCTTACGGAAAGGAATGGCCATGCTGCGAAAAGTAAAACGGAATTGGGTTCTGGCGGGTGCCGCGACGTTGGCACTGGGTTGCGGAACGATGTGGATTTTCAGCGGCGACGAGGAAGTTCAGGCATCACCTGCGCCCCGCCCGCGACCAGTCAACGTAGTAATAGCAGAGCCCATAAAGGGAATTCCCAAGCACAATCCTCCCATTCTTCATGCCACGCCATCACGTCCGGTACGGCCACCCGCGCCGCCGGTCGTTAGGGGAGAAAGACCGACCAAGCCCAAGAGCGACAAGCCTGCGGTTATCAAAACTATTCCCAAGGCAGGGTAAGAGCAGGGCGTTCGGCGAAAGTTGCCGGCTTAGGTGAGGTCCTTCTCGAAGATGACCACGTTGTTGCCGCTGACGGTATCCCAGCGGATGCCGACGAGGTCGTAGCCCTCAGTGATGGCGACGTGGAGCATGGGGCGATGCTGATTGTTGCATTCGAAGCGGATGATCTGGTACTCGTTGTCCTGGGCCCAGGCGTGCTGGGCCTGAATGAGCTGCGTACAAATGCCTAGTCGGCGGAAATCGCCTACGACGCCGCAGACCCAGCTGTAATACGTTGTTGGCATCAGCTCGAAGCCCACGATGAAACCGACGTGGCGATCGTCCACCAGGGCGACCATCATGGAGACATTGTGGCGACCCTGAAACCTCCGCTTGAAATATTCGGGGGTCTGGCGGGGCGAGAAGACTTCGTTGTACATCTCGGTGATGAGTCCGAGCTCGCCCATGCCGACGGGCACAATTTTTGCGGTTGCCATTCCTGCTGCCTCCAGCGCGCCAAAGGAGCTTCGACGCACACTTTCATATTATCGGTTCATGCGGGGCATCCTAGCAGGCCCGAATGAATCATAAAACTTTCAGGGAAGGCTCAAAATGGGATCATGATGCGAGCGTATTCAATGATTTGGCCCGCACAGGCTCACGGGATTGTTTCTACGCGGGGATCAGGGCTTTTTCTGCAATTTAATTATCAGAGGGGTTGGCTCATGCTATCAGGGGGAAGCAGGATCCGTGCGACTGGATCGTGACCTGCGCCATTTGTCGGCCATTTCGGTTCGACCTTGCCGGTCGTAGAAATGTACGATTCTGTCGATGGCTTCCTGCTTGCGTCGAGGGGGCGCGGCACGTTGAATCATAATTTTTTCCGCTGCCGCGACCAGGTGCGGCTCCCCCTCGGAAAACCGCCCATCGGCGGCCAGTGCGCTGCCGAACACGCTTTGAGCCTGACACGCCCACCAATGCGAGTATTCTTTGGTTTGGAAGACGCCATGAGCCTCCCCGGCGAGCGAGACGGCTTCAGCAACCGAACCCTGCAGCATCAGGGCAATCGCCAGTTCTGACGCACTTTGAGCCACGCGCAGGTGCCCGCTGCCGAACATTTTTCGCCGAATATCCAACGCTTCTCGCAACAGCGCTTCGGCTTCGACCAGTTTCCCCGCGTCGCGCAAAATGGTGCCCAGGGTTTGGATACTGTTGGAGGTCCCTACATGCGCAGGTCCAAGGGCTTTCGACCGGATAGCGACGGATTTTCGAGCGAGTTCTTCGGCCTCGGTCAGGCGATTTTGATCACGCACCACTTGGGCGAGGTTATCCAACAGCGCGCCGAGTGCATGGTATTCTTCACCGAACTGAGAGCGGATAATCTCCACTGCCTCCCGATACAACTGCTCGGCCTGCGACCACTGCCCCAACTCTTGCTTGCACTTTCCGATATTGTTGAGGCTGTACCCGATTTGAAAATGATCGCTCGCCAGCAACTTGCGACGCATGGCCAGCGACTCAACGAAGTACGGCTCGGCCTCGTCCGGATTTCCTGACTCAAGCAGCACCAATCCGAGATCATTGAACGTGTGGGCGAGATCGGGATGGCCATCCTTGAAGAGGTTGCGACGGATTTCCAACACGTCGCGCAGGCGGGATTCAGCGCCCTTGAAATCGCCCATATCTTTTAGGACGAGTGCAAAGGCATCCAATGCACTTACGCGTTCCGGATGTCCGCGTTCAATGGCTTGGTCGAAGACGGAAACCACCTCCTCATAGGCGGTCTTGGAGCCCTGCAGGTCGCCGCGGGTGTACAGGATATGAGCACGGTTTTGCAGAATTTTCCCAAAAAGAAAGGTTGTCGTGATGTTAAGTCGGCGGAGCATCGCGATTGCCTGGCTGGAATAGTTGTCGGCGGTCTGGTGATCACCTTTTCGGTTCAAGGTAATGGCGAGTGTGCTCAACGCTTCGGCCACGAGTTCATGATCGTCCCCGAACTCGCGACGAGTCAGCTCCAACAGCTCTCGCGTCGCCGCCAGCGTCTCGTCGATTCGATTCTCTTCGAATAACCACTGCGCCCACGCACCCAGGAACGAAGCGTATCGGTAATCCGACGAACCATAAGTTTGTTGAGCGAGCTCTTTGGCCCTGCGCAGATGCGGCTCGGCTGCTGCGGAAAGACCCAGCGCGTAATAGGTTGAGCCGATCGTGCGCCGCAATTCGGCCTCCATTTCGGGCTGATCTTTCAGCGATCCGGATTCGATCCTGGCGGAGGCATCGTCCAGTGCCTCCCGGATGGTGACCTCGCGGCCCAGCGCCTTCGCGGGATCGACCGAGGAGAGCATTTCCTGCAAAAACGCATTGACTGCGGAAGCTTTTGCGGCAGAGCGGCGTGAATCTTCGGAACGCTGGACCGCGACTGCTTCCGCGTTGGTCGCGCGAACCAGCGCCACACTGGTGCCGATAATCCCCAAAATCAATGAGACAAAGACGCCTGCGAGCGCCACCACGACTTCCTTGTTGCGTTTGGCGAACTTGCGGATCTGGTAGGCGCGGCTTGCAGGGCGGGCCACGATGGGTTCGTCGTGAAGGTAACGGCGGATATCGTCGCCCAGTTCGGCGGCGGATTGATAGCGTCGTTCTTTGTCCTTTTCCAAGGCCTTGGCCACGATGGTTTCGATGTCGCCGCGATAGGCGGATTGAATCGAACTAAGGCGTGAAGGTTCCTGGTCGCGGATGATGCTGCCCGCCTCGGGAATGGAATGACCGCG
>JBKJYI010000389.1:0-4388 GCA_046715855.1 Phycisphaerae bacterium | reverse complement strand
TACACGAACTGATCTTCGGTAAGCGTAGCAATTGATTTCACGAACTAACAGGGGCAAACACTAATACACACAAGTGTTTACACGGGATTACCTGCCGAAACGGTCTTATCACGCTTCAGAAAACGTGCCGGGCCAAGAGTGAGGCGATGGCCCAGGGCCAGGAAAAGCACGCCGACAGAGAAAACCACCAGCCCCGCCAACTCGAAAAGATGTCGTGGACGGCGATAGTCGGCCCCGTATCGCACCAGCAGAAGTCCGCCTACGAGGAAACCCAATGCGATGAGGGTCTGCGAAACCCCCGCTCGTCCCAGAAGCAGGAGCCAGAAAACGGCCACCAGGACCAATTCGCGCGGGAGGGGAAACACGGCGATTCCGTAACCGAGGATTTCAGGGATTTGCAGCAATCCACGGGCATCGAATTTCAGTCCCTTGTCCGTGACCTCGACGGTTTTGGTTTTGCCCGGGCCCATGGTTTGGCCGAAATCAGTCGCGACCCAGACATGGGCGAAATCGGTGACGATGCGGGCGTCATAGCCGAGATTCTTCAGCAGCGAGGCGGCGATCACCGCGCGACCGTCGCAGTCCTCCTTGCCCATGCGAATAACTTCTGTGACCGTTGGCAGGTAGTCGGCCATCCCCCAGGTGTTCCAATCCCAGTCGTACTCCACGTGGGTGTACACAAACGCCTCCACGCGTTTAAGCACTTGGGACGGCGGCAGATCGGCGGACATTTGAGTTCGCAATTCAGTGGCCAGTGGCTGTAACGCCGGCGAATCAGGCTCGATGAGGGCATTGGGATTGCTCCAATGCCGCAAGTGGCGGACGATCAAGTGCGGATAGGGGAAACATACGATGAGGTAGGCGATGCCAAAGACGGCCCATTTGATCGGCCAGCGAAAATACCAGCGAAGCCGGTTGAGGGTGGCGAAGAAAAATGGCGGTTGAACGATTTGGGGCAAGATGACCTCTTAACTATTTCGAAGGACTATGCTTGGGCCGCTGGCCGAATGATTATAGTCAGCCGGAACGCGGTAGGCTGCATAACCTATGACGCATTTGATCGCTTCGACCTTTGCGGAAACAGTGCATGAATTGGATGTGCTGTCGGCTCTGGCGTGGGACGCCGGCGCTGATGTTGTCGAGGTGCGTATCGATACCTTTCGCGATGATCTCGCCCGGCTGAATCAATTCCTTCGAAAACACATTGACCGCACCTGGCTCATCACTTGTCGAAGCCAGGCCGAAGGCGGCCGGTTTCCGGGAGATGGCGAGGAAGCGGCTTTTCGCGCGCTGGAAGCTGGGAAAGGCACCGTAGTCTGGCTCGATGTGGAACTCGCGGCGTGGCGGGCAAGCAGCGGATTGCGCTCAAAAGTCATGTCGCATCTCCATGTCCCAACCTCAACAAAGCTCATCCTTTCGGGGCACTTTTTTGAAGGAGTCCCGGCGGATCTGAGAGGTGTAGTGGACGAAGCGTTACGCGAAGGGCCGCAAGTAGTCGCCAAGATTGCCTATGCCGGTTTCCACATCGCAGATGGTTTTTTGGCGCTCGACTTGATGCACCGCTTCGGGCGGCGGGTGATTGCGATTTGCATGGGGGAGGCGGGAGCGTGGACGCGAGTTATGGCGAAGAAGCTCGGCGCTTTTGCGACCATTGCCTCGCTGCCCAAGACAAAGCCTACCGCCCCAGGTCAATGGAGCGTCGAAGAGGTGCGAGAGGACTTCCACTGGGACCGCATCGATTCGGGCACCAAAGTGTTCGGCGTGGCCGGCGATCCGATCGCCCATTCGCTGAGCCCGCGCTTGTTCAATCACTGGTTCAGGGAGAACAACTACGAGGCGGTGTTCGTACCCTTCCGCGTCGGCGCGGATCGCGGAGGCCTGGTTCAATTTCTCGGCGAGTGTGAAGCAAGACCGTGGCTCGCCTTGAGCGGTCTGAGCGTAACCATCCCGCACAAAGTTGAAGCATTGAAATTCGCCGGCGACGGCGCCGACCCTATGTCTCGTGCCATCGGTGCAGCGAATACGCTCGTGCTCGGCGAGGCCGTGCGCGCGGCATATAACACCGACTGCTATGCGGCGGTCGATTCGCTTGCGGCTGCTCTGCAGCAGTCAACAGGGGAAGGTGAGGCCCCTGCCCAACCGCGGCTCGCCGGGAGGCTCGCGCTCCCCAGTGCCCGAAGCGCCCTGGCGGGACTCACGGTTGATGTGCTCGGCGCGGGCGGGGCGGCGCGGGCGGTGTGTTACGGGCTGGCGGAGATGGGTTGCAGCATTACGGCGTTCGCGCGGACGGGACGTGATGTTCAGGACTTCGAGCGTTGGGGCGTCGTTGTTCGCAAATGGGATGAGCGGGTGAATAGCTCTGCAGAAGTACTGGTGAACTGCACGCCGGTGGGCATGTGGCCAATGGTGGCCGATTCGCCCATGCCGGCCAAGACGCTGCAAGGCCGCAGGCTAGTGTTCGATCTGATTTACCGTCCGCCACAGACCAAGTTGCTGGCTGAGGCTGCGGCGGCGGGGCGCCGGACTTTGAGCGGGCTGGACATGTTCGTGCGGCAGGCGGCCACGCAGTTCGCATTGTGGACGGGGATTACGCCTGATACGAAGGGTGCGTACGAGATGTTGAAGGCCGCCCTGCAAAGCGAGGCGCATAGTCAAACAAGCGTGGCGTTGATCGGGGCTCGGGGGAGCGGAAAAACAACGGTTGGCGCTTTGCTGGCGAAGTTGCTGGGTGTGACGCACGTTGACAGTGATGAAATGGTGATGGCCGCTGCCGGCAAATCCATCAAGGAGATTTTCGAGACGGAGGGCGAAGCAGGTTTTCGACGCCGCGAGTCCGCTGCGATACGTAATGCCATCGCGATGACACCGGCAGTGATCAGTCTCGGCGGCGGCGCGGTGCTCGATCCCCGAAACGTAGAAGCTATTCGCGGGGTGGCCCGGGTTGTCTGGCTAACTGCGCCTGCTGACGTGCTTGCGCGGCGAATGTCGCAAGATCCACAATCGTGCGCCCATCGGCCGCCATTGACGTCTGCCGACCCGCCGACGGATATAGCGGAGCTGATCCGCGTGCGGGAACCGCTATACCGAACCGCCGCGGATTTTATCGTGGACACCTCACAATTGGACGCCGCCGAGATGGCGCGGCGAATTGTGGAATGGATCAAGCCATGATTGTGTGACTGCTTCGAACGAAATGGGTGACATACTCAAGCTCAGCATGGTCGGGGCAGGCGTGAAACACCGTTGGGAAAATCAAGTTCGTGAAAGACAATTTCTCTCGCAGAGGCGTGGAGCCGCAGAGAACTCCATTGGACTGACCATTTCGCGAGTTCGAGGTCACTGCAGATTTGGAATCGGCTCCCTGTGCCTTGAAACACCATTCATTTAACCTCTGCGGCTCCACGCCTCTGCGAGAGAAATTTTTGCCTGCCGAAACGCATGGCGGCGCTGCGCTTGGCCATGGCACCCATTATGATTCGCAGGGCGGCGCTGCGCTTGACCGTGCCACCCCTACGGAGTTTCGACGACACCGGGGAACCCTTTCCGTTCGGTGATGGCGTGCGCGATGGCAGCCGCGTCTTTGTATAGGTAAGGGTCGAGTCGAATCGTGGCCGAGTGGCCGTTGTGCAAATAGTCGAGTTCGCTGACGCCCGCGGCCGAGGTGGAAGTTCGCAGTGCGGTCATCGATTCGAATGGGACAAGCGGTCCCCCGCTCACTTGCAGGCCGGCATCGGTGAGTTGGGCCCGCGTGGCGAGCACACGAGCGAGATTCAAAGTGGCAGCGAAACCGACGGCCACCAGAATCCACCCGATCAGCCGCTGAATGCTTTGATCCGATTCGGTATGCGGGCCGTCGAACCACTTCGCCGAGCGTACGCGGTCCCCGTCAATGTCCACTTTAAGCCAGCCTCCGGGGCCTAGAAAATAGGCGGCGTCGGTTTGCCGGACAGCAGGCGGGCCAAATTCAGCGGCGATTTTTTCCAGCGATTCGCCGGCGCGCATCGATGCGACGAGCCGACGCCCCCGGTCGGCAGTGACTTGCGGATTGGGGGCGGGCGCTTCGCCCCCGGATTTGCCGAAAAGGCTGGCGAACTGCACCGCGTTTTTTTGCGGGTAACCGACGTACCCGTCATACAAAAAATAAATGGCAAACACGTCCACCAGAAGCGAAAGCAGCAGGCTGCGGACAATTCGTTCGGTGCTGGTGCGCGAGGTAATGGCATTCATGGCGGGCATACTAAAGCCGGTTCCAGGCATAGTCTAAAAAAACGCTTTTATTTTTCGGTACTGGTATGGTTTGAATGTAAGGGTGGCATGGCCAATCGAAGCGCCCCCATGTTCGTGATTCATGCCGGCGCCCGATAAGGCTGGGCTTGGGCATGGCACCC
>JBKJYI010000388.1:0-5204 GCA_046715855.1 Phycisphaerae bacterium | reverse complement strand
CTCGAGGCTTGTCCAATCACTACGCCGTGAAATCTACTCCCCGAAATCGCTCAAAATGCGCCGGTGCAGAGTTAAGTAACTGCACGGCGATACAACAACCAACAATTGAGCCGTGGTGGGGCGGTTGCTACCATGCCGGTCGTTTGCCGGTAAAGCCAGACAGTTTCAAGCAGTTTCACCATGAACGTTGTCGAAATCCAAAACGTCACCAAGTCCTTCGGCAGCTTCGTCGCGGTCAACAACCTGTCCCTGGCCGTGCCGCAGGGGTCGATTTATGGGTTCATCGGTCCTAACGGCTCGGGCAAGACCACCACGCTGCGGATGATCATGCGGATTTATCACCCCGACAGCGGGTCGGGGCATATTCGCGTGCTGGGCACCGACAATCTTAACGCCGCCAACGATCGAATCGGCTATCTGCCCGAAGAGCGAGGCCTCTACAAGAAGATGAAGGTTCGCGACATCCTGCGTTTTTATGCCGAACTCAAAGGCTGCCGCGATTTCAAGCCTCGCATCACCAGCTGGCTGGAGCGAATGGGCCTGACGCAGTGGGCCGACAAACGCGTGGACGCACTTTCCAAAGGGATGTCGCAAAAGGTGCAGTTCATCTCCGCGGTCATCGCCGATCCACAGCTAGTCATTCTCGACGAACCATTCAGCGGCCTCGATCCGGTCAATGCGGACGTCTTGCGTCAGGCTGTCCTCGACCTCCGCCGCAACGGAGCCACAGTGATCTTTTCGACGCACGACATGGCCGTCGCCGAAAAAATGTGCGATTTCATTTTCATGATCTACAAAGGCAACAAAGTGCTCGACGGCACGCTCGACTCCATCCAGGCGAAGTACGGCCAGGATACGCTGCGAGTGCGTATTGATGGAAACGGCTTCGACCCCCGTCGCATCAGCGGCGTGCAACACGTCAACGATTTTGGCCGCCTTCAGGAACTTCGAATTGCACCGGGGACGGATACGCAGAGCGTGCTGAAAGAGCTGATGAGCAAAGGCCGGGTGCTGCACTTCGAGCAGACCCAGCCTTCGCTACACGATATTTTCGTCCGCATCGCCGGTCCGCAAGATGATGACTGCTCGGCCGCCATGAACCCGAAACTGGAGATGGCAGGTGGATAACTTTCACTTATAAGATTCGTCCACGTCTTCGGGTTCCGGTCGCGTAGGTCCGTGTTGCTACTTGCTCCGACTTAAGAATTCCCTGCACCATACGCCAGTAGGAAACCGTTGCCGACTTTCTGTGGCCGTTGGGTCCGCCGTTATGGATGCGGGCAAGTTTTTCAAAGTCGCGCGTCCGCAGTGCATCGGGACAATGCCGCTTCCAGTACGCGAGCATGACGGCCTCCGAAAACCTCCGGTCTCGACACCGCCGCCACTCCCCCCCATGCCGCTGTCGATCAGATATTTGCGCGAGATCTGGTCCGGAACCAGAGACTTGCCGCCGTCACCGACGGCGTTTTCCGGCCGCTCTTCCGCTCCGGTCTCCACCATTCGGATCGCATCGAAAAGCGGCGTAAGGTGCCGGTCGGCCACAGAGACCTGACCCGGCAAGCTGCTCAACACCAGGAACAATGCGTTCATCATGAGTTGCCTCCTTGCATTCGCGGCCCAATAGAGGTTCGCGGACACGAAATTATAGAAATGGATGCGCGACGAAGATGGACCTCCTTGAAGTGAATGTTTTTTAACCAAAGAGTAGGACGTTAGCAGTATTGATGAGAGGCGCGACGCGCAAAATATGTACGAGTCAAGGCCTTCTAAGGAGAGCTAAAACAGGGAAAATGGGAGTCAGGATATCGCTGGAACTTTGGGTCCGGATGCCGCAACTTGCGCCGAGGCTGTATCGAACTTGGCGAAATTCTGAACGAAGAGCTTGGCGAGGTGAGCGGCCTTCGCATCGTATGCGGCCTTGTCGGACCAGGTTGAACGCGGGTTCAGAACTTCGCCTGGCACATCCGGAACGCTTCGTGGAGTCATCAAGCCGAAAACCGGATCGCGCTCACTGGGCACGTCCTTGAGTCGCCCATCCAGAACGGCACTGACCATCGCACGCGTATATCGAAGTTTGATTCGCTCTCCGACACCAACGCCGCCGCCCGACCAGCCGGTATTCACCAGCCAGCATTCCGCTTGATGAGTCGCCAGTTTCTCACCAAGCATGGTCGAATATTTTTCCGGCGGCAGCGGCAAGAACGGCGATCCAAAGCAGGCGCTGAACGTAGCCTCGGGCTCCGTAACCCCCGCCTCCGTGCCGGCGACCTTGGCCGTGTAGCCGGACAGAAAATGATACATGGCCTGATCGCGAGTAAGCCGTGCAATAGGCGGCAGCACACCGAAGGCGTCGCAGGTAAGAAAAATGATGTTGCGAGGATGTCCCGCCAGGCTGGGCACTACCGCATTATGAATGAATTCGATGGGGTAGGCGGCGCGAGTGTTTTCCGTCACGGAGTCGGAGAAGAAATCCGGCTGGCGCGTCTCGGGCCACACCGCTACGTTCTCGAGTACTGCCCCGAACCGAATCGCATCGAAGATTTGCGGCTCGTTCTCATACGAGAGCTTGATGCACTTGGCATAGCATCCGCCCTCGATATTGAATACGCCGCGGTCGTTCCACCCGTGCTCGTCGTCGCCGATCAGTCGCCGCCGAGGATCGGCCGACAGGGTCGTTTTCCCCGTTCCACTGAGCCCGAAGAAAAGTGCCACATCGCCGGCCACTCCGACATTCGCCGAGCAATGCATGCTCAGGACGCCGGAAGTCGGCAACCAATAATTCATCAGCGTAAAAATGCTCTTCTTAATTTCGCCCGCATACGCCGTCCCGCCAATCAACACCAACCGGTTGGCAAGACTCACCACCACAAAAGTGTCCGTGCGCGTGCCGTGCACGTTCGGATCAGATTTGCATCCCGGCAAATCCACTACCGTAAATCGTGGTTGATGATCGAGGGTGGGCGACGCACCGGGTCGGATGAATAGTTGCGACGCAAAAAGGTTGTGCCAGGCCGTCTCGGTGATAATGCGGATGGGAATCCGGCTGCCTTCGTCGGCTCCGGCAAACATGTCGCGCGCATACAACCGACGGCCTCGAACATACTCGCCCACGTGACGATGCAGAGCCTGGAAGTGAGATTCGCTCAGCGGCTGGTTGACCTTGCCCCACCAGATCGCGTCTTTCGATTCGCGATCTTCGACAAAATACTTGTCCTTAGGGCATCGGCCCGTGTGCCGACCCGTCGAGCACACCAGCGCCCCGGAGTCGGCCAGTACACCCTCCTGAGCCCGCAGTGCATGCTCGTACAACTCGGCCGGCGGAAGATTCCACAGAACGTCACCCGCATCGGTCAGCCCATGCTGCTCAATACCATTCTTTGCGATGGAGTATCCCAGGTTCCTCAAGGCCACCTCCGCATCGCGATCAGTGCGACGCCCAAGACGTAAGGGGCCTAGTGTATCAAGCGGAAATGTTCGAGCAACCGGAAAGTCAGAGAGAATGCGAGCCGGTGCAGGGTTGCATAGTCCAGCGCGCCGCCTTACTTGCGTGGCAGTGGTGGCGTGATCAAGCGGAGGTCTATATGGTTTTCACCACCCCCCCAAGTCCAGGCTTGGAGACGGACTAGTGGCTAGGCTGCATTAGCCCGACCGCAATTCCTTCGGGGTCCGTAAACATTGCAAAGTCGCCCGTCCCGGGAATTCCCGTCTTGGGGACTATGACCTTGGCGCCAAGCTCGACAGCATGAGCAAGTGTGCGGTCCAAATCTGCGACAGTGAAATACACATTCATGCATGCCCGCGGTGCCTGGGACGGACGCGGAAAAATCCCACCCATCGGGTCTCTCCCGGTTTGAATCAGCGTGTAGTTGGGCATGGATTGATCATCGAAGGACCAATCGAACAGGGCACCATAAAAGTCGCGGCACTTTGCGGGGTCGCTGCTCATGATCTCAAAGTGGCACAAGCCGTTGGCCATGATTCACCCTTATAAAAACTTCTTCGGCTGCTTCCCCGAACGTACGGTCTTCGATAGTTAATCGACTAAGTGGCCGATCCCCTTAAAAAAGCTCCAAAAGCTAATTTGATTGACGTTTTTGTCCGTCCCACTAGGATTTGCCGTGCCGGGTCATCGTGGCCGCCCCGGCTAGAGGACCTATCTTGCAACCCCGCGAGCGAGCGACATTCGACGCCGCAGAGCTTGCCGTCGTCCTCAGCCATTACGATCTGGGGGTCCTCGAATCCATCACCGACTTCCCGCGCGGCTCGAGCAAAAGCCCCAAGGCCGGCATCGTCTGCGAACGCGGCAAGTTCCTCCTGAAGCGCCGCTCCATCGCCCGTGCCAATCCCGAACGCGTCCATCTTGCCCATCGCGTCCAGGGCCTTCTCGCCGCCGCAAAGTTTCCGCTTCCAAAGCTCATTGCTGCACGGGATGGCAAGACCACCACCATCCAGATTCGCGACCACCTTTACGAGTTGTTCGAATTCGTCGCCGGCCATGCCTTCGAACACAGCGTTGAAGAAACGAAGTCAGGCGGCGAGGCCCTCGCATGGTTTCACCAGATCACCGCTCCGATTCCCCGCCTCGAAGAACTCCCGCTCGCCAGGGGCGACTACCATGACGCGACGGGCATTCGCACCGGCCTGTGCGCCATCGGCGGGACCCTCAAATCGCACGACAGCTTTGCGGGTCAGGAGGCCGAGCTGGCACCCCTGACCAGCGAGCTTCTCGCCTCGTACGATAAGTGGTGCGAACTGGCCACCCAGCGCGGGGTGATGAAACACCCCAATCACCTCATTCACGCCGACTGGCACCCGGGCAATGTTCTGTTTCGCCGGAGCAAGGTCGTCGCGGTCATCGATTACGATTCTCTGCGGCTGTCCCGGCGTATCATCGATGTGGCCAACGGCGTGCTGCAATTTTCCATCATGGCCGGCGGCGACCCGGCCACCTGGCCTGATCACGCCGACGAAGGGCGGTACAGCGCCTTCCTCGAAGGGTACGAGTCCCGCTGGCCGCTCACGCCCGACGAGCGGGCCTGCCTGCCGCCGCTGATGGCTCAGGCCCTCATTTCGGAATGTGTCCCCCCCATCGCTGAGACGGGATCGGTTGGCCCCTGGGCCGGCTTCCGCGTTTTGCAGATGGTCCGCCGCAAGCTTATCTGGCTGGCCGCGAACGAGCACCGCTTGCTGCCGGCGGGCTGACT
>JBKJYI010000387.1:0-3207 GCA_046715855.1 Phycisphaerae bacterium | reverse complement strand
GAGCTTATCTGTCAACGATTGCTTCTTTGATTCCAATATTGCTATGTCCGAAGGTGGGGCCATCAACGGTCCGGGCGATGTCTTTATCGAACGAAGTACTTTTTTTGATAATTCCGCATTCGAAGGGGGCGGTGTGCACGTTCCCTTCTCATATGGAGTCGTCGTTAGGAATTCTTTATTCCTCAAGAATTACGCCGGGAACGATGGCGGAGGACTGCACTCCCAAGGAACCGTTCACATTCGCAACTCAACCTTCTACGGAAATAATGCTTCCGACCAGGGTGATGGTATCTTCTTGCTTACCGAGGAGCCTGTCTTCATAGGGAACTCAATTTTTTGGGGAAACGGCGGCCTGCAAGCAAGTGTCTTCTCACAAGTTTACCCTGGAGGATTTACGTCCACGTCAGGTTTTGAATTTGAGTACAGTGTCTTGCAGGGTTACTCCGCCGATTGGCAGGAAGACTTTCCGGGCTATGGGATCATTTCGGATGATCCCATATTGCGTGACATAACAGGCGAAAGCTTCGACGACTACAACCTGCGGCTTTTCCCGGGGTCACCCGCCATCAACTCCGGCGATCCTCACTTCTTACCTGCTCGTGGCGAACTAGACTTGGATGGAGGTGTGCGCGTGAGGTGTACTCGGGTAGATATGGGGGCATACGAGTTTGGGGCGGGGGATTTCAACTGCGACCAAACGGTTAATCTGCTCGATCAATCGACTTGGGACGACTGCATGACCAACCCGCGGCCTGGCTCGGTCCGACCCGGCTGTGAGGCCTTTGACTTCAACGCCGACTCGGATATCGACCTCTCCGACTTCGCCTACCTGCAGCGCGTTTTGGTTTCGCCTTGAAATATGTCGAACTCTGTAGGAACGTAAAAATCGCCTGGACGTCCGCGCGAACTGAAGTTCGCGGATCGCCGCACCTGACTGTTCTGTACTTTAGAGCACGTAACAGTCACGTGTATCGCCTGACCCCCCCTCAATCCCCCTTAGCAAGGGGGGAGGGCCCGCTACATCTGAGCGTTAAGCGCTCTAGTGCGTGAAATCTTCGTGCTGCTCGCCCATGGCCAGCGAGCGGCGCAGCGACATCAGCGGGAAGTTGCGGCCCGGGCACTGCGTCTTGTTGGTCACCAGGCCGTGCGTGGTCACGCGGTGTTCGGGAATGTTGCACTGGTCGCAGAGGAAGGACACCAGCCGGCGAAGCGAGGCCATCTGCCGCTGGGTGGGCCGGGTCTTGGTGAAGTCGCCCACCAGGCAAATGCCGATGCCGTGATCGTTGTAGTAATTGTCGGGAGTCTTGCAGTGGGCCCCGTGCTTCTGGGCCCGCCAGCGCGTGCCGACCTCGACGACGCCGTCGCCCGTCGAAGTGCCATTGCCGATGACGAAATGATAGCCAAGCTCGTCCCAACCCTTGTCGCGGTGAGCCTTGTCGAACGACCGGGCATTGCCCGTCGCGGTGGCGCTATGATGAACCACGACCGTAGTCCATCGGCTGCTGATTCCTCTCGGCGGAAACCAATTCGGATCGCCGGCCGGCCGCTGCGGCGGTCGAGCCATCGGGGGAGGCTGAGGCGGTTGCGTCGCGGCCATCGGCCTGGCGTATCCGCCGGGATAGTGCGGACGTTGAGCCTGAACCTGAGTGCGCTTTTGGCAACCGGTGGTAAAAATCGAAATGACCGCCACGCCCAGTACGGCGTTCTTCAAAAAGTTTGAGCCCAAGATTCGCCCTCCTTGCCGATCCTGACTTTAAGGAAAATTATCGGTAAAGCCGCTCGCGTTTATAGAGCCATTATCCTGATAACGGTCGAAAGGTCTACAGCCGCGATATGCACTTTTTCAACCGCAGCCATTTGGCAACGAGGGTGAATGTAAACCCGCAACCGCCCCAAGCCGATACCCCGAATGAACCGAATCGATCGAAAGGACTCAATCGAGGAGCCAACTATGGGACCCACCAAGATCCTAAAAGAACGAACCGAATCCGCCCGTGGCCTCGAACCCAACCTGCCGCGTTGGACGCAGATGGCCAAAACTGTTCCCGCGATGCGAATCGACAAAGTCCGCGCGACGCGCCGTGCTATGGAAACCCATCGCCTGGATTCGGACGACGTGCTCGACATCACCATCGAACGCCTGAGCGAGGATTTGGGGCTCGATAATTCTGGTGGCAATAAAGAGGCCGTGTAGGAGAGCCAGG
The DNA here is from genome assembly GCA_046715855.1 of Phycisphaerae bacterium. Classification (GTDB taxonomy): domain Bacteria; phylum Planctomycetota; class Phycisphaerae; order UBA1845; family UBA1845; genus CAZAMB01. The sequence goes on along the minus strand of JBKJYI010000387.1, from coordinate 1,003 downwards.
GTGCTTATGCCTTGGCCTTTACGGCGCCTTGCTCGATGTACAGAATCCGCCCGCAGGCCCCGCAAAGCCGAACTTCGTCGCGCGTCGCCAGCGCATTGACCAAATCAAGCGTGATCTTCAGATTGCAGCCGCCGCAGGCCCACTCATCGCCCTTGGCCCGCAACTTGACCACGGGAGCCATGGCTTCTCCCTCATGCCGCTGGGCGGTCCGATCAAAAATGACCATGGCCGATGGCTCGATGGCCGCGCCGATTTGCGATCGCTCGGCCGTGAGACGGTCATTTTCGGCCTTGGACTGGGCATCGTAGGCCTGCAGCACCTGTTCCGCACCCGCCACGTCGGCCAAGGCTTTTTCACGCTCGGCCTCTAACGCCGCACCGTCGGATTTGATCTTGTTCATTTCCTCCATGAGTTGGAGGACGGCCGACTCGACCTTGCTGCTGTCCGCCTTTTCCGTGTTCATGGCCGTCAGGATGGCCGCGTATTCCTTATTCGTCTTGGCCTTATTGAGGGCCTGACGGTGCTTGTCAACGGAATCCTCGCGACTGGCCACGTCCAGCGTGAGCTCGTCGATTTTCATTTGCTGAGATTGTGCGGCCTTGCGGTTTTCGGCGATGCGGGCTTCGAGTTGACGGACGCGGGCCTGCTGAACCTCGACACGGCGGGCCTTGCCGTCGCGGTTTCGCCGGATCGAGGCCAATTGCAGCTCGACGTCCTGGAGCCGGCGAAGTTCGTTGAGCGTGGAACCCATTCAGTATCCTGCGGGCAATCGGGTCATCCCGCCTCTCAAAGGCGGGGACGCCATTATGGGCGCAATCGCCAAAGATTCAATAGCTTTTTCCGTTTTCGTGCCGGCGCAATCTCCAGTCCGAGCCTTCTGAAATGAGTCTTTCCCGGGTTTTTTTGAGAGCAAGCCCGTCCGTGCCCGATGAAAGGGCTAAAGCCTCGGATCGATCGCTCTTGATGAAGAATGACACGCATGAAATCTGGACACGGAAATGAC
>JBKJYI010000386.1:0-2606 GCA_046715855.1 Phycisphaerae bacterium | reverse complement strand
GAGTCGGACTCCTCCAGGTCAGGGGCGCTCACGGCGGCAAATTCCGGGTCGACCAGGTTGGTACTCCCGCTTTGGAACTCCACAACCTCGAACGTTCCGTCAATGTAAGTAATACGGACGCGCATTCGAATCCGCGGCGCCAACGCCTGCATTTCAGCGGCGGTGAGGGGTAACTTCGTTTGGAGATAGTCTAGAAGCGACTCATCGATCTCCGTCTGGTTCGAGAACGCGACGACGACATGCCCGGGTGCGTTGGGCAAAGATGGACTTCCTGCTGTTCCGGTGAAGACGCTGACGAACGCGGGGTTCAACGCGTCACAGCCGCAAAGCAGCAAGGTCGGCCCAGAGAAAATCAACGGAAACGTAATACATCGCCGAGCGAGCGTACGAAGAGTTGAAGTCCAACAGGAGCCAATCATCACCGGATCATCCTCATTGGGGGAACACCTCGGTGCAATCCCGGCGCGCCGAAATTACGCTTACACCGCCGACGGCGGGCTGGCCTAGGTCACCATCTACTAGTATCGCCCCCCGGAGTGTCAGGTCAACCCTCAATATTGTCTCGTGGCGGCCCCAACTGACCGTATCTTGACGGTCGTCCCAAGGCAAGCTATGAATCGTCGTTCCTTGGCTAGACCGCTCCGTCAACGGTCCCGCCGGGCGCGTCCCATGCTCCGCCCAGGCCGGTTGACGGTAAAACCAGGGGCCGTAGCTCAATTGGTTAGAGTACCGGCTTGTCACGCCGGTGGTTGCGGGTTCGAATCCCGTCGGCCTCGTTGACCGTCTTGTCCTGGGCGCTGCCAGCGGTCTTTCTCATTTCGTTGCATGCAGATCGGCTCAACCTGTCCCCGGCATTGGACCGATCATGGCTGCGTCCGTTCGCGTCTTTCGGGTCTTTGTTATGGAAGGATCACGAGTATGACACTGTCAACCATCCTGCTAATCATTCTCATCCTCTTACTCATTGGTGCTGTTCCGCGGTGGCCACATAGCCGCAATTGGGGCTATGGCCCCAGCGGTCTCCTCGGAGTGGTTCTGATCATTGTCCTGATCCTCGTACTCATGGGCCGCATCTAGAGCGTCAGTGCCGCGACTGCAAAGGAGCGGTGTTGGCAAAAGCGAACCGTGAACGTCGCCGGGTGCCACGGCCAAGCGAAGCGCCGCCATGCAAGACCGGGCAGGGACCGATAGCGCACGGTCGTCCGCGTTAAGTGAGTCCGAGTTCGACTCCCTGGCAAGCACGACCTGACACGCATCTCACTTAATAACCGCGCTCCTGTCGCGTGCCACTGCTCTGTGAGCAGTGCATGCGGATGGCCCGACGAAGCGCAGTTAATTCATGGAATACGTAGTAACTCGATTCTAAGCATTACTTTTGACGCGACCCCGACTCCGGCGGACGATGGCTCGCGTGACGAGTCCTACCCCCCTGAACAACACTGTCGGCGCAGGTACCCCGTTGGACGCGACGTCACCGCCGTGGCATCTGATTCACTTTGACGTCCGCTGCGCCCGTTGCGGCCACGATCTTCGCGGGCAGACCGATCCCGTCTGCCCCGCCTGCAAGCTTGAATTCTCCTGGTGTGACGCCGCCCCACTGGAAAAACTCACCTGCGGAAAATGCACCTATCACCTCTACGGTCTTTCCGACTCCCGATGCCCGGAATGCGGCACAAACGTCGACTGGAACGAATCCCTGCTCCGCTACCGCACCGCCCAAAAACCTTTATTCGAATACCGCTGGCGCGACCGCCCCATCCGCTCCTTCTTCCGCACCTGGCTCCTCGCCCTCCGCCCTGGCCACCTCTGGCGTACGATCGATATTCATGATCCCCCCATGCTACGTCCGCTAGCATTTTGGGCGTTCGTTGTTCTCCTTCTTAGCGCTTTCTCAATTCCTATTGGTCGAGTCGCGATTTTTCAGTGGCAGGCTTATCACGCAAGGTTAAGAGGCTGGCAGTGACACAATCTTGGAAACCATCATTCTGCAATTGGGCTACCTGCCGAACTACTTTCCCGCGCTAATCGTAGGCTTGTACAGCTTGTTTACCTTTTCTGCCCTGATGATCCTTCAGCAATCAATGGCAAAATGCAATGTTCGAAAGAGACACGTTGTCCGGGTGGTTTGCATGACCGTGATCGCAATGTCTCCAGTCGCTGTGTTGGGCTTTTTTTTGGTCGAATACCGCCATTTGTATTTGCCTTTTTCAGTTGGATTGGATCGGTTTCAGTCGTCTGTCTTTTGGATTATTGTTCAACCGTCCCTATGGCTTGCGTTTGTTGCCATACCCGCAACTTTTGCAATTGGGATAGCATATCGAAGATATCTCCACATACCTCACGGTTTGGGCGTCGGACTCGCCTCGCAAGTAATTGCGCTATCAGCTGTCGCCGCCTTGCTCGGACGATTCTTGTAAAACAAGAAGCGAGCAGACTTATGATTGGATCTATCGAAAGCATTGCGGCGTCCGCACCACCTTGGAACCTAATTCACTTCGACGTCCGCTGCGCTCGTTGCGGCCACGACCTCCGCGGGCAGACCGATCCCGTCTGCCCCGCCTGCAAGCTTGAATTCTCCTGGTGTGACGCCGCCCCACTGGAAAAGC
>JBKJYI010000385.1:0-4425 GCA_046715855.1 Phycisphaerae bacterium | reverse complement strand
AACCAATGAAGAGAGTGCAATGCCCTCACCCCGGCCCTCTCCCGGGGGGAGAGGGGGTTAGCGGCCGAACCATTTGCGGAATTTGTAGGTGGTGGTGTCGCGGCCGGCGCGGGCGATGGCCTCGGTGAGGGGGACTTCCTTGGGGCAGACTTTGACGCAGTTCTGGGAGTTGCCGCAGTCGGTGATTCCGCCGGGGCCGGAGAGGACGGCGAGGCGGTCGTCGGCGAGGGCCTCACCGGTGGGGTGCATGTTGAAGAGGATGGCCTGGGCGATGGCCATGGGGCCGATGAAGTCGGATTTTTCGTTGAACTGCGGGCAGGCCTCGGTGCAGCAGCCGCAGGTCATGCAGCGGGAGATGGGGTAGGCCTGATCCTGGACCTTGGGCGGGACGCGCGGGCCGGGGCCCAGGTCGTGGTAGCCGTCGACGGGGACCCAGGCCTTGACTTGCTTGAGGCGGTCGAACATGCGCGAGCGGTTGACGACCAGGTCGCGGACGACGGGGTACTTGGTCATGGGGCGGAGTTCGAGCTCGGAGGCGTCTTTGAGGAGGGTGTCGACGAGAGCCGAGCAGCCCTGGCGGACGCGGCCATTGATGATCATGGTGCACGAGCCGCAGACCTCTTCGAGGCAGTTGACGTCGTAGGCGACCGGGGTGGTGTGGTGGTGGTCGGCGGTTTCAGGGTGAGCGGCGATACGCAGCAGGACGGTGGTGACGTTCATGCCCTCTTCGTAGGGGACGTGGAAGGTCTCCCAGCGGGAGGCGTCGTGGGGGGAATCCTGGCGCAGGACGCGGACGGTGATAGTTTTTTCGTGATGGTCAATGTGATGATGCTGTTCTGCCATATGGCAACCTTTTTGAAAGATGCTATTCGGCTTCGGCGATAATTCTTTCGGGGTCGCGCGGGACCAATTCCTGTCGGACACAATCGACGAGGAAGTCGAGCTCTTCTAGGACAATCGCACCGATAAGAGCGGTCTCTCGTTGCGGCTCCAGAATCGCAGTAAAATCGCCACTACGACCGCCGTAAGTCAACTGGACGTACCGTGCCAAAGGTCTTCTACCTGTTCGACCGTCTGCGTAGCGAACTTCTACTTCATCTTCCGCTAAAACTCCTAATAGAGCCGCTGTTTTCGCCGGTATCATCAAGCGCGTTGCACCAGAATCAACAATTCCGCGAATCATTACTCGGCGGATTTTTTCCGGAGGAAGATCACCGGACCGGGCGCGAATGACATCTTCCTGGTTCGCCAGTTCGACTTCGACCGAAAAGCATCCCATGCTGTCATCTCGATTACGGATCATGCTTACCTCGTGCTTTATTCTAGCACCGGGCGGACTCAATTATCCTACCGCTAGAGGCTCCCTTGAAGCTTTGGCCGGGGCGGTCATGTCGCGCCAGACTTCTTCGATGATCTCGGCACCTTTGAGGCCGTAGGTTCGCGGGCGCGGGGGGATCAGGCTGGTATCGACGGCTTCGTAAGTCAGCTTCGGCCCGGCCGGGGTGTAGGCCGCGACGGTGGTTTTGAGCCACTCGTCCATCTGCTTCTTGAAAGCTTTGCACCATTGACTCGCCTGCTCGCGCAGCTTTGCCGGCTCGTCGGCGTTGGTGGGCGAAATTTCGAATTCGGGTTTGTAGTGGGCGCCGCGGCACTCGTTTCGCTGTAGGGCGCCTTGGGCGATTACTCGGGCGAGCATAATCATTTCGCCTAAGGCGCGGGCGAAGACGAGGTTTTGATTGGTCCAGCTTCCTTTATCAACGAGGGAGATGTGCTTGTACCGCTCCTCGTATTCGCCGATTTTGGTGACGGTGGCGGCGAGATCCTTGTTATTTCGCACGACGGTGACATTGCGTGTCATCAAGTCGCCAAGCTCGTCGTGAAGCGTGTAGGGGTTTTCGGTGCCGGGGTTGGCGGCCAGGTCCCGGTCGCGTTTCTTGTGGTCGGCGACTGCGGCGTCGAACATGGAGGCTTTGCCGTCGTCGGCGGCGGAGCCCTTGGGTAGATTTTTCAGCCAGGTTTCGATTGCCGGGCCGGTGATCAGGCCGGCGAAAATGCAACTGAGGAGCGAGTTGGCTCCGAGACGGTTGGCGCCGTGGTATTGATAGTCCGCTTCGCCGATGGCGTAAATGCCGGGGACGTTGGTGTGCTGGTTGCGGGGGGAGCCGTGGACCAGGCCACCCGTGGTCATGTTTTTTTCATAGTCCACCCAGAGGCCGCCCATGGAGTAGTGAACGGCGGGGAAGATTTTCATTGGGGTGGTGCGGGGGTTTGCGCCCTGGAATTTTTCGTAGATTTCGAGGATGCCGTCGAGTTTCTTTTGAGCCGCGGGGGCGAGTTCGGTGACGTCGAGGTAGACACAGAGGCGGCCTTTTTCGACGCTGAGGCCCTGGTTAACGCAGACGGCGAAGATTTCGCGGGTGGCGATGTCGCGGGGGACGAGGTTGCCGTATTTGGGGTAACGTTCTTCGAGGAAATAGTAGCGCTCGGAGGCGGGGATGGTTTTGGGGTCGCGGGGGTCTTGGGGCTTTCGCGGGACCCAGACGCGGCCGCCCTCGCCGCGGGCGCTCTCGCTCATGAGGCGGAGCTTGTCGGTGCCGGGGATTGCGGTGGGGTGGACCTGGATGAACTCGCCGTTGCTGTAGTTGACGCCCGCACGGTAGACGCGGCCGACTGCGGCCCCCGTGCACACCACTGACATGGTGCTGCGACCGTAGACCACGCCGCATCCGCCGCTGGCGATGACCACCGCGTCGGAAGGCAGGGCCTGGGTTTCCATAGTGGCCATGTTCTGGATGACCACGCCGCGGCACTGGCCGTTGGCGTCCATGACCGGGCCGAGGAAATCGTAGTATTCGAATTTCTCAACCAGGTTTTCCGCTTCCCAGCGGCGGACCTGTTCGTCGAGGGCGTAGAGGAGCTGCTGGCCGGTGGTTGCGCCGGCGAAGGCGGTGCGCTTGAAGAGCGTGCCGCCGAAGCGCCGTTGATCGCGCAGTCCTTCAGGCGTGCGGTTGAATGGGTCGCCCATGCGGTCGAGGAGGTTGACGACCTTGGGGCCCCATTCGCACATTTCCTTCACCGGGGGCTGGTGTTGGAGGAAGTCGCCGCCGTAGACCGTGTCGTCGAAGTGCAGCCATTCGTTGTCGCCCTGCTGGCGGGTGAGGTCGTTGACCGAGTTGATGCCGCCCTGGGCGCAGACGCTGTGCGAACGCCGCACGGGGACCATGCTGACGAGCTGGACGTGCACGCCGGACTCGGCCAGTTTCATGGTGGCGGCAAGCCCCGCGAGTCCGCCGCCGACAACGACTACGCTTTGTTTTTTTGCCATAACGATTCTGCGACCCTTTCAGGGTCGAAATGTTGTGATTCGCATTTCCGGGGGTGTCGCTTCGCTCAACCCCCGGCTACTTTCGCTGACCCCTTCGGGGTCAATGGCGGGCGGGGCCCGCCCTACCTCGTGCATCGAGACGCACATTCCCTTAATACCTTTCGCCAGCCGAGGTATGAGCCGGAGTCGCCGCGGAAGGCGGATTCTTTGCGTCGAAGGTTTTGAAGCCCGTCAGAGCGCCGAGCCCTAGCGCGCCGACCAGAATTCCGATTGCTGTGCACACGTAACCCGATGCCCGCTGGGCTTTCGGGCGGATGGTGATTCCCCATGTGATGAGGGCGGTCCAAATGCCATTGGCCAGGTGATACACGGAAGCGATGATGCCCAGGGCGTAGAACCACGGAATCCACCAAGCGGATTGGATCGCGGCTGCCGTGGTGAATGCGCCCGTCGGATCGCCGCTTTCGCTGTGGAGTGCAAACTCGCCGCCGCCCAACGGCTTGCCGATCCAGTGCATTTGCCAGACGTGATACATGATGAAAAAGAACGCGATGATGCCGGTCCAGCGTTGGAGCGTGTAGCGGATGTTGGCGCCGTAGGGGTAGGACTGGGCGTTGGGCTTTCCGGTAAAGATGATCTGGAAGCCGATGATGGCGTGGAACAAGAGAGGAATGAAGATGCCGATGATTTCAACGGGGATCAGTAGCGGGCCGAGGGCGTGAATTCGCTCGACCGAGGTCTGAAATTCGGCCCCAGGCTTGCCGGGCACCAGGATCGAGGCGTTGGTGGCGAGGTGCATGATGAGGAACACGCCCACGGGGATCAAACCGGACAGGGAGTGCAGGCGGCGGATGAGAAAATGACTGCTTTCAGGCGGCGCTTTGGCTTGGGCGGGCTGATGCTCTTCCACCAGGGAACTCCGTTGGGACGGGCCGGAATCGTCGCTGCACCGGCAGCACATTTCGCGGCAGGCGCGCGATTATAGGGGGCACGTTATTCGACGCAATTGCGAATGGGGGGGGCCGCATGGGAAGGCGAATCGCGCAAGGCGGCCGGGGACATGCCGGCGCCCGATGAGGCCGGGCTTGGGCATGGCACCC
>JBKJYI010000384.1:0-9346 GCA_046715855.1 Phycisphaerae bacterium | reverse complement strand
TCCTAACCTATTGACCCTCAGGGGCATACATAAGAAATCTGCGTATCACTACTGCCGCCGACGATTCCCGCGAAAAAAACCTTGTATGGACTTGCAATAGGGGGGGTAAATGGGTTAAACTAAGCATCGTTTACCGGACTCGGTTCAGCATGACACTGGTTTCGTTCCCGCCAAATAACGACCAGTTTGCCAACGTGCCGTTTTCGGAAAGAAGCGGCGTCCTCCGAATTGCGAGTTTTGCGATTCAGGTCGCTATCCGAAACGTGCGGGCATAAGCTGAAGAGGGGGCACTCGCGAGGCCAGCCGATCGCGGGTGCGTACCGCCAGAAGTTTTCGAGTCCGAAGAGGGGCAATGAGGGCAGAGGCATCCACATTTCCGTTGGCGTCCCGGTGGCATTGTTGCAATGCGCCTCGCTCCTTTTGTCATTTGATGTGGAGAAAGACCCGCAACGGTCTTTTCTTTTTGTTTGCATGACGAAGTGAAATCGGGCCTCGGGCATGGGTTGCCGGAGGCAATCGGCAGGCAGCGAGGCCTGCGAGTCGCAATGGATCGGAAGGTTTGAAGTTTTCGAAGAGAAGGTCTTGGACAGGGGAGTGTCCCAATCTGGAGGTAATGGAATTATGAAGAAGTACAGCGGTTTTGGACGATGGGGCCCGACAGCGGGCGTGTTGGCGGTAGGCATGCTTGCCTTCAGCCTTTCCTTGGAGGGAGCCGCACCATCGCCGCAACCTTCGATCTTGAAGCAAAAGTCGGCTCCCGCCCAGGACGTCGGCGAAGCCAGCGACTCAAGTCGCGAGGTGTCGCCGGTCAAGGCCGGTGCGCCGGATCGTTCCGGCCATGCAACGAGCCGGGTCAGTTCCACCAGCACCCTGCCCGAAGGCATCAAGTTTGGCCGCATGCCGGCCGGCGATCTGCCCGTCATGGCGCCGATGACCGTCGACTATCGCGATGACAGCGGCACGCGCCTGCGTGAGCAGGGACTGCTCGTTGGCCCCTATCGCCCTGACCAGGGCGCGGTGGCCGCGAACTGCTCCTTCGACATTCAGTGCGACGACTGCAACCCCTGCACCAACGACGTTTGCAACATCAGCGTCGGCGCTCCGCTCGGTTCAGGTACGTGTATTAACGCGGTCATTGCCAACGGCGCTGAAGGCGGCTGCTCGGACGGTCTGTGCTGCAACGGCCGCGAGACCTGCCAGGGCGGCGTCTGCCAGGCCCCCGGCGCGGGCACGGGTACATTTGATCCCGGCGCCTGCCAATTTCCTCCTGCCTCGAAAACATGCGTGGGTGGTTCGAACGTCGGTCAGCCGTGCAACACCGATCCCGATTGCCGCATCTGTGTGGGCGGAACGAATAATGGAGATCCATGCACGACCAATGGAAACTGTCCGAGCGGAACATGCGGTGCGGCAGGCACCTGCAATGGTCCGGCCCAGGTGTGCAACGAGGATACCAATCTCAGCCGTTTGCCGTGCACCGGCGCGGGAACCTGCTCGATTACCGGCGGCGCCTGCGTCTCCGCGGCTGACTGCATCCCGCCTGTGGTGGCGAACGCTCCCGAAGGAAATTACTGCCTGAACTGCAATGACGGCGTCAACTGCAACGGCGTTGAGACCTGCGTGTCGGGCGTTTGCGAATCCGGCACGAATCCGTGCGGTCCCGGCGCTACCTGCGGCGAGAAGGACTGCTCCGGCGCGGGCACGACGGTCTGCACCACGGATTCGGACTGTGCCGCTTTGCAACTGGGAAATTGCAACCGGCCCGGACCGATTTGTATGACTGGCCGCTGCTGCAACAACTCCAGTGCGGAACCAACGTGCGAGCGCAGGAAAAAGAGTGGCGGAACGTGCACAGGCGGTGCGAACCCTGGGAACCAGTGCGAAACGTCCGCACAGTGCGACGTTTGCGCAGGCGGCGTCAATATTGGTAAGCCATGCACGGTCACCGGCGACTGCCCCGGCAGCACCTGCAATACCGCCGGTACCTGCAACGTGTCTATCTCATGCGACGCAGTGGGCGGCAAATGGTATCCGACCGACGATGGGGATATTGGTCCGTGGAGCAACCAGGGCACCCCGACCATCTGCCCGACGCCCACACAGACGAATCCGGCCAACGATCGCACCCTCTGTCCCAAGTACAGCAGCGGCCTGGCTCCACTGGTGGACTTCGACACCGAAACGGCTTTTGTGGTTGGCTTTTTCTCGCAGGGTCCATGCGACCATGACGAGATCGGCGATGACTACCAGATTGAAAACAACAGCCCCATCGCCATGGAAAAATTCCGCTGGATCGGCGGTGGCGGCGGCCGTCTTCTGGTCGAATTCTATGACGAATTCGGCAACTTTATCGAAGACGTCGTAACCGGCGGCATCGGCGGCGGCAACGCGGTTCACAGCCTCAACTTCCTGCCTCCGTTGACCATTCCCGCCAAGGGCTTCTGGGTGGTCAGCGTGGCGACCAACTTCGCCCCCAACGGGCAGACGTTCGTCACCGCCACTGACGCGGTTGACGAAGGCATCAATAAGGCCAGCGGCGCCGGCAGCCTGTGGCTGGACGGCGGTCCGTCGAGCATTTCCCTTCGCGAATGCGTGGGCGGGACCAACGACGGCGCCTGGTGCGACCCCAGCGATCCCGGCGACAGCGAATGCGTCAACGGGGGCGGCGTCTGCCAGACGCGCAACAACATTTTGGCCTTCGAAATCGAAGGCATAAAGGTTGCTGCTCCGACCGGCGCCTGCTGCAATAACGGAACTGGAACTTGTACCGCAGGCGTCCTTCCCTGGGTTTGCACTGGTCAGGGCAACAACTACCAGGGCAATGACTCCACCTGTCCGGCTAACTGCGGCCTGGGTGCCTGCTGTGCGACCAATGGCACCTGCAGCGTCACTAGCAGCGCGGCTTGCACCGGCGGGGCGCAGTTCCAGGGCTTCGGCACCGACTGCCAGCCCAACTGCTGCACGCAGCCGGTCTTTACGGGCGCGAATAACTGCGCCGGCGTCACCGTGCAGAACATCACCGTTCCCGCTCCCGGTGACGACCCCGTGGTCAGAACCATCACCGGCAACAACACGACAGCATCCGGTCCGGACACCTGTTTGCAGGGTGCGTGGAACGCCGCGGGCGGCACCTACCTGACGGTCGATCCGGGCTGGTGGGAAGCCTTCCGCATAAATTCCTGTGCGTTTGTACGCGTTGACTTCTGCTGTTCCGACCCGGTCATCGAACCGGCCTGGGCCCTGATCTGGGATGGCTGCCCGTGCGACGATCCCTATTTCACGTCCGTCAATCCCAACGTACCCGGTGAGCCGGCCAACAAGCGCGGCAGCCCGTACTGCGAGGACGACAACCTGTGGAACAAGTTCGGTCCGCTGGCGGGCGGCACCTGCACCGGCGGCAGCGCCAACGGCAAGGCTTGTACGGGCAGCAACCAGTGCCCGGGCGGCGGCAGTTGCACTCCGGGTCATACCTATTATGTGCCGGTGTACTCGGTTCCGCAGGGTGCGCACGGCCAGTACCAGATGCACATCACCGTGGAAGCCTGCCCGGAGGCGGCCTGCTGCAATGGAACCACATGTGTCGAGACCGATCAGCTTGGTTGTGCGAACATCGATGGTGCGAATTTCCTCGCACCGCCGTTCCGCACCACCGCGACGACCACTTGCACGGCAACGACCTGCAACACCGGTTCGTGCTGCTACGTGCCTGGCCAGGGACTGTGCCAGGACGTGATCAGCGGTCAGCTGGCCACTCCGACGCTTTGTAACGCGGCGAATGGAGATTACAAGGGTGGGGCGCGTTGTTTCGGCTGCGTTTGTGCGGCCGGCAACGCCTCCTGTAACGATGATACGGATTGCGGGACCAATGGTCCATGCAACAATCCAACGGGCGGCGCATGCAGCGGTCAGAACCTAACTCAAACCTCTCCGTGCCCGGTCTGCGATTTCGAATCCACCAGCCGCTGCCAGAAGCAGCCCGGTTACCGCTCAGCTCGCCTTTCCGATGACTGCGTAGGCGACTGCATTTCCGACCCGCCGGATTCGGAGAATAGCTTGCCCACCATTCGCGTGGCCGACGACTTTACGGCTGATGTGGGTGGCAACCTCACCGGCGTCTGCGTCTGGGGTATCTGGTTCAATCAAGCCGGTGGCGGCGATTGCGCCAATACCAATGCCCCGGAGAAGTTCCGGGTCAAGATCTACAACGACAACAACGGCCTGCCCGGCACAGTGGCTGGCGCAAGCACGACTACGGTCATTCGCACCGCGGAAACGTTCGTCTCCACGGGCGGGCGCCGTGTTCAACAGTGGCAACTCGCTTTGAACACCAGTATTCCCCTTACTCAGGGGAATACCTACTGGCTCGAAGTGGCCAACAATACCGATGAGTCCAGCGGACTGCCCAATTGCGACTGGATGTGGGCCTCCTCCGATCCTGGCCAGGGCGCCGATGCCGGCAACAACTTCGTGCTTCAGGATGCCGGTAACTCCTACACCTTCGGCGACGCGGTGTTTGATGGCGCCGATATGGCCTGGTGCCTCTCCCTCGATAACTCCGTTCCGCCGATTCGGCAGGCGGCCTGCTGCACCTGCGGCGGCGGGGTCGGTTCCTGCTCGGTGCAGACTCTCGAAAACTGCACCAACGCGGACGGGTCGTGGCAGCCCAGTGAGCCGGATTGCATCGGCGTGATCTGCCCCAACACGCATGGCGGCAACGACAACTGCCCCAGCAAGCAGGTGGTGGCGAGCAACTCGGCCACGGCTTTCCAGAACTACTGCACCAACACCGACGGTCCGGCGTCCACGGATAACGGCGACTGCGTTGCCGGCGCAACCGAATACGCGAACGACCTCTGGTTCGCGTGGACCGCGCCGCTGAATTGCGACGTGGTCTTCGAAACCTGTGACAACGGTGGCGAATTCGACACGGGCATGATGGTCTACACCAACAACGACGGCACTTGCCCGTGCCCGACGTCGTCTGCCAACGAGTTGGATTGCAGCGACGACGGTTGCGTGTTTGATACCTACGGATCGCGCATTACCGTGCCGGCAACGGCCGGAACGTGTTACACCATCCGTGTTGGCGGTAGGCAAGGCGTTAAGGGCCAGGGCGTGTTCCACGTCGGTCCCTGTGCCGATGTAACCCCGCCGCAGGTTACGCCAACGGCCGACCCGAGTCCGTTCCTCAAGCCTCGGTTCATCTCCTTCTCGGTCACTGGTGGAACCGGCGAGACAGCGCTCCGTATCAAGCTGACCTCGCTGCATCACGTGTCTCCGCCTTATACCGGCGGGCCGTCCATTCCGTTCACCGCGTTTGAAGGAAAGGCCCTGTGGGTGGGACCGCCCTCGAACTACATTGAGTCGAGCGCGAGCCAGACTCCGTTCAAGGCGTCCTACACCCAGTGCGCTCCGCACTATCGTGACTGGAACACCGTGGGACTGCTGCATGTGACGGGTTCGGGAATCGTTCCCAGCTCGATCTACCATGTTGAGAACGTGGCCGCATCCTGCCAGGGTGTTGAAGGATCGGCAGCGTGTCTCTCTGGTGGTGCGAATGTTTCCGGCCAGTTGGAAATCAAGACCACTCGTTGGGGCGACGTCGCGGATCAGTTCAATCCGCCGTCCACCACGGCGCAGCCGGATATTGCCGACGTTACGTCCATGGTGAACAAGTTCCGCAGTCTGCTGGGCGCTCCGATCAAGGCCCGGGTGACGATTGCGGGCCAGGACGCCTTCGGCCTCATCAACGTGGCCACGATCACGAATGACTTCAACTTCAGTCATATCGCGGCGTGCGTTGATGCGTTCCGCGGCGGCATCTACCCCTTCAAGATGGGTAAGTGCACGGGGAATCCGACGTCTCCGTCGAACGGTTCCTGCACCACGAACTCGGATTGCACCGGGACCAATGGCGCCGGACCTTGCATTCTCGACAGCGTGGGTACTTGTACCGGATCTCCCAACGGTGTTTGTCGATGGAGTTCGCAGTGTGGTGGGACGCTCGGCGCCGGGCCTTGCGTCATCAACAACTGCGCTCCTTGAGTTGAGCGACGAGGGGGCTGATCCTCTTTGGGATGAGCCCCGGTAAAAAAGTCAGCCGGACGGGGCGGGTGATCATTACGACCCGCCTCGATTCGGCGACCCTCCAAGTCTTGATGGCCGCCTTCGTCTCGGGAACACCGGGGCTGGGCGGTTTTCATTTGACTTTGAAATTCTTTATGATCTAATTGTGGCGGTTTGGTGACTACGACTTTCCTGGGATGCACGGAACTTGGTTCAAGCGTGTTGCTTGATCATTGTGTTCTCTAACGGAGTAGTTTTATGCACAACAAAAAAAGACTCTCATTGTTCCTTCTTTCAGCAGTACTCCTCGCCGGGGAGGTCGTCAATGCTGTTGATTGCTGGTGCTGCGAAGACTCTCGATGTTATTCCATGGGCGGCGCAACCAATTGCACCCCACCTTGTTATGGCTCGAATGCGCAGTGTCAGATTAACTGTGTTTTGATGACGGATGATCAAAATGAGGTAACATACGGATTTGAATCAGCTGAGATCCTTGCTGATTGGCTATTAGAAATTTTCCCCCCACAGCTAGGTCTGCCGTTGCATGCACTTTCTGCGTTAAGCGCGAACCAAGGATAGAGGCTAAGATACCAGGTTCGAGAACGTCATAGCCGCCCAGTCTCGGAACCCCGGGGCTGGGCGGCCTTTTTCTTGTTGTTTGATTGGAAGTCTGGGGAAGCTTAGGATGTCCTCAGTGTTGGACGGGAGGTTGGGGTGCATGGCGGCATCAAGACATCGCTTCCGCCATCCTTGCGTTGGGGGGATTTGACCACAGCGGGGGGGTTCTACTTACCGATAACCCAAAAGCGCGGATGCATCCTTTGCTCGATATGCGCTTGTATTTTGCTTGCCCATGAAAGTTGTTGGTCGCGGGACTCAGGGATGGGCGATACGAGTTCCGTAGAACTGAAGAAAAACGTCAGGGAAATGATATGAGAATGTGTCAGACATCGGGCTTGTTGCATTTGATTCGGCTGTCGGGCGTTTCGGTTTGCCTGGCGATTTTCGTCATGGTGGGCTGCGGGAACCAGGGCGGGGGATGCAGTTCATCCGGCGGAAATGATCCGGATGGCGACGGCGTCGCAACGGCGTCGGACAATTGCCCGAACGAAGCCAACGCCAGTCAGGCTGACTCGGACACCGACGGAGTCGGCGATGCCTGCGACAACTGCCCGCAGGAAGCCAACGTCGGTCAAGCCGACGGGGACGACGACGGGCTTGGCGACGCCTGCGACGATGAGCCCAATCCCGGCCAAGGCGACTCCGACGACGACGGGGTGGTCAACTCGGCGGATAATTGCCGCGACGTGCCGAACACCAGCCAGGCCGACGGCGACGATGACGGCGTGGGTGACGTGTGCGATAACTGCGTGGCGACTGCCAACGACGACCAGGCCGACGCCGATGCGGACGAGGCCGGCGATGCCTGCGACAATTGCGCCGAGCTGGGCAACGCCGATCAGGCTGACAGCGACGACGACGGTGTAGGCGACGAGTGCGACAACTGTCCGGGGACTGCCAACCCCGATCAAACGGACACCGACGCCAACGGAGTTGGCGACGAGTGCCAGGGCGACCGCGACGGCGACGGGGCCGAAGACGTCGAGGACAACTGCCTGACAGTGAGCAACCCCAACCAGGCCGACGAGGACGACGACGGCGCCGGCGACGCCTGCGACAACTGCGAGAATGACACGAACTCCAATCAGGCGGACGGCGACGGCGACGGCGTCGGCGACGTGTGCGATAATTGCACCGAGGACTTCAATCCGAGTCAGGGCGATTCGGACGAGGACGGCGTGGGCAACGCCTGCGACAACTGCCCCAACGCGGCCAATCCGAACCAGGACAACGTTTGTGCCGGCGACCAGGACAGCGACGACGTGCCCGATGAAGGGGACAATTGCCCGACGGTAAGCAACCCCACGCAGGCCGACGACGACAACGACGACGCGGGCAATGCCTGCGACAATTGTCCGCAACTCGCCAACGCGGACCAGGCCGATCCCGACAACGACGAAGTCGGCACGGCATGCGACAAGTGTCCCAACGCGGCGAACACGAATCAGCTCGACACCGACAACGATGGCGATGGCGATTTGTGCGATAACTGTCCGACCGATTCGAATCCGGATCAAGCCAATTCCGACGCTGATGCCTGCGGAAATGTGTGCGACGCGGACTGCGACCCGAGCGGTCCGCCGGCGGTTCAAGTCAACGCCGGAGTGGATCGCACGGTTTGTCCAGCGGCGAGCGTGACCCTGGCGCCGGTTTCCATCAATCCGAACAACGCCACCGTTGTGTGGTCCCAGCTCGCCGGGCCCAATGTCACGTTGAATACGGGGGGGCTTATCAACACCGCAACGTTTACAGCGCCCAGCACCAGCGGCGTCACGCTTGATTTCCGCGCCACGGCCAACGCGACGGGCTTCGCCCAAGGCACGGATCAGGTACGAGTGACGACACGTTCGCTTCTGCTCAAGAGCAGTGGTGCAGCTCAGCCTACCGACGCCGACCCAGTATCGATTGACCTCGCAGATGAAGAAGATCAAACCCTGGATATTGTGTGGTCGCAGGATCCGGGTGACGCGACCCAGGTGACATTGAATCAGGCCGCAAACGAGAACGAAGCGACGTTTGATGCGCCATCGGTTACCACCACGACTGATCTACATTTCATCGCTACCAGCCCTTGTGCTGGCGGTGGAAATCAGACTGGCCGCCTGACTGTCCAAATTCAAGTGGGAGAAGTGACCTTGGCGCTGCCTGATACGATAAACGAAGGCAGTTCAATCTCCCTGCCAACTTTCACGACGGTTTCGGCCACTGCCCCGGCGAGTCGAAACCTGCTGTTTTTCGCGACAGATATAAATGATGAGGAATTGCCAGCAAACGTAGTCGTATCGATTAATGCGGCAAACAGGCTTACAGTGACAAGTGCTCCTGACGACACGGTCATCAAGATCGCCGTGCAGTTGTTTGGGACCGCAGGTCTGCTCGATACCGCAAGCGATACGATCACGGTGAACGCGAACTAGGCACTCCGCATCGGCGGAATGATTGATTGAAAACGAAGCGGCAGCCGATGGTGGCTGCCGCTTTAGTTTGATCGGTGCACGATAACGTGCGATCCAGCGGTGCGATTGCTCGCGAGGCCTTGCACCCCTTCAGGGTGCACGAATTATTGTGCAGGGGTTCCGGGGGTGTCGCTTCGGGCAACCCCCGGCGACTTTCTTTGACCCTTCGGGGTCGAGTCGTGGGGTGGCGCCACCCCCCGCGA
>JBKJYI010000383.1:0-2883 GCA_046715855.1 Phycisphaerae bacterium | reverse complement strand
GCCAGATAGAGTCCCGGACCCTCTCGTGAAGTCGTATTCGGGATTCTCTGTACTTAAAGGTTTCGGTCGTCGAGGCCTTGCCCGAATGACACGCAAATCGGTTCAAGCCTCTTAAAGGGCGGCGTCTTCGACTGAACACCAGTTGGTAAAGGCAGCTCAAACTGCCAGGAGAAGATCCGCCGGCGAATCGCAACCGAATGCGAACTAGCGAAGCCCATCAATACGTAACCCAAAGTAAAAGACGAACTCTCGTCGTCAAACATCTCACTCAGCCGATGACAGCCACGCAGCTTTCACGACGTGCAGGATTGAACCACGACGCCTGTAGAAGAATTCTCGGAGAACTTGCAGGACATGGAATCTTGTCGTGCCTGAATCCAGATGCACGCCGAAGCCGAGTCTATTGGTTCACGCAGCTGGGATTGGCTTCGATAAAACGGCTTGCCAACCATAGCCTTTCAGAAGACATTGATTATTCGACAATCCACTGGAATCTCTATGGCTGGGTTTGCTATCGACATCGCGCGGCAGTTTTGAAGACCATGACCGAGCCGATGCAGCCTGCCACGATAAAACGAAAGGCGCGCTCGCGTGACCCAACTTTACGAATGAGCGCGAACAACACTCGCGACATTATGCGACTTTTTCGTGAGCGCGGAATCGTTCAGCCTGTTTATCTTCGCAAGAAAGCCCATGCTCGTTATGAATTGACCGAGACGGGAAAAACACTTCAGCGCTTACTCATTCAGACTGATCGCTTTGCGTAAGGTATCATGCGGCTCGTGCGTCGCCGCCTAGCGGAATACGTTTCAATCCGAGTCGATCGAACACCTTGTCGGAACTGATCATCAAACACTCGGTACCGCAGAAAGCCGCGTGAATTGAGTCGAACACGTTGCTGCCTTCTACGGTCATGTAACTGGCAGCCGTAAGGTACACTTCCGCCTCTCCGCCGCGCAGTTCAGCCAAGGCCAGCACGTCCACCAACAATCTCTGAGGGTCCATTGAAAACTCAGCCGCCAAGAGCAAGAGTTCGATCATGGTCGCTGGTGAGGTCCACAGCTGCCCCTTGTATCGTTTATGAAGCCGGAGCGCGGATTGCTTGAGCCAATCCGACGGCTTGATCAACGCCAGGAAGAAGTCCGTATCGGCATAAATCATGAGCGAATCTCCCGACGAGCTCGGTCGCGGATGGCCGCACGCAATTGGGCGATCGACTTCCCTTTGAGCGTTCGTCCAAGGTCGACCAGATCCTTTATCGCATCTTCGGGGATCGGCAACAACAGAATGCCTCGGCCGGAATCCAGGATCATATAGTCCTCGCCGTAGCGCGAGCGCAGCGTCTCCTTGATATACACCCTTCCCCGGGAATCGCACTTGGTTTTGATCATCGTTTTCATCATGAAATTGAGAGGCACGCAGGGTTTATAAACCTTACGGGCGAAGGCGCAACATTTATATAGCCGTACGTGCTTGCAAACCCATGAGCACGGAAAAACAATCAACATCGCTTCAAGTCACCGTCGAGGAAATTGGCGCGCTGCGGGAAATCGTTGAAAACTGCTATGCGAACGCAAGCGAAGAAGATGACGACAACGATCGGGAGTTGCGTGACCTGCTGACCAATCTGTTGGAAAAACTCGAACGACATTTTGCCGTATAACCCTATCGGCTTGATTTCCGACGCAGCTGACGACTCACGGATAGACATTGCCGACGCTTAAGATACGCCATCGACCTTTGATTCGAGTTATCTCCATGGTGATCGACCAACCCAACCGTGCCTTGCGAAGCACCGCGCTGGGCAGCGAAAGAACGATATCGGCGTCGTCTTCTAGTAACCCTTCCAAAACCAGCTTGCCGGCTTCGATGCTCTTGATGGTAAATTGCTCATTGAAGTATTCCCCTTCGTCATCCGTCTCTTCGTGGACGGGATGGCGCTCGACATGATCCCAAAGAAGCTTGGCGAACGTGTCGCATGCAGCCAAATCTTTGCCCGGTTCTTCTCCGACAAGTTCTCGAAAGTATCGCATGCTCTGCTCGTTCCAATATCCATTTCTCCAGCAGCCAGGAGGCCAGAGATTCCATCGCCGGGCCGCACGCCTTTCGAAATCCTTTCGTGCCCGACACGTTACGAACCACGAACGTGCTGAGGAAGTGATTGATATGAAAGGGTTGAATATGACTGGCGTCGAACATGTCGCCGAAGCAGTTGTCCTCTCGCCATTCCTTCTCGAATCGACCTGCTTCAAACGCATTCAAGCCCTCGTGACCATACTCGTCAAGATAACGGCCAAAGAGAGAGATGATCTGGAATGGTGAGGATATGGACCCATGCTTACCGGAGTCGATTTCCGCGAGAAACTGGGACAGAATTTCTCGAATCGATGCCATGTAGCGAAGTTACAACCTTACGCGAGTTGGTGAAAAGCAAACCACAACCCTGAGGCGCCTGAGCATTGTTGACTGTACCAAAACAGTACAGAGCCAGCTTCTGCCCTGAGGAGTGAATCGATAACAAAACTCCCTGCTTTAAGGGATCTAGCGTAGAGGAGTACCGCTGCAAATCCCGCCATAACCGTCGTAATGAGAGATGGTTCACTCTCCTCTTTACAGAAAAGACGGTTCAATGAATGGGCTCGAACCTTGATGCCGGATCGAGACGGCGTCACGGTTTACTCTCTCTTGTCGAGAAATTCTCATGGATTGCATCTGCATGAAAAGCCGGACGTTTTGGAAACAACTACCGAGCAACTCTTTTGGCATCGAACTGCCCGACACCTGAAACCCTCCGACCCGAACTCCAGCTGACAGAAAGGTCGAGGCGGAGGTCTGTCCCAACCAAGCGGACAATCACAATCCACGGTTGTCTCATATCCGCTC
>JBKJYI010000382.1:0-3659 GCA_046715855.1 Phycisphaerae bacterium | reverse complement strand
CATGTTCTCATAGCGCACGAGCTTCCCAAGCTCCTCGAAAGGCGGCAGCCAAACCTCCACTTCGCCGCTCTGCGATTTCTCCATGCGTCCCGCCAGCCGCCCGAACTCGGAGCGAATGGTAATGAGCCGCCCCAAGTCCATTGCCTGCAAATCCCCCAGACACACGATCAGCCGATTGATTAGCGCCTGCCCGCGCTCGCGACGCTCGAACCGCTTGGCCAGCCGCTCCACCAGCCCGTCAAACTCCTGCCGCCCCGCGACATCCTCCGCCGGTGGGGGACTCTTGAGCCGCTCGATCCACCCCTCCGACTCGGCCAGCGACTCCCGCACCTCCGTAAAGGACGCGTCCACCCGCGCGAACTGCTCCGCGTCCAGGGCCTCGTTCACCCGCGCCGTGTCGAGCTGCCGGGCCATCGTCGCCGCCTCAAACCGCAGCGCCCGCCTCCGCCGCCACAGGCACGAGGCCACGCTCTCCACTAGGGCCTGCTCGACGGCCGACTCGGCGGCGTACTGCTCCTCAAGCTCCGCGAGCAGGGCCTCGAACTCGGCCGCATCCTCCGGCGAGTCCGCCCGCCGCAGGATCAGGTCGCGGGTGCATAGGCCGTGCTTGACCCGATTGTGCGCCGACCTCGCTTTCCCGGCTGCCGACCTCGGCCCCGTAGACTTCTTCGCATTCTCCCGATTCGCCGCCACCTGCCTCGCCGTCGGCTTAACCTCCCCCCTTGATAAGGGGGGATTAAGGGGGGTAGGCGTTTTTCCGTCTCCCCTCGGGAGAGGGCAGGGTGAGGGCTGGCCTTTCTCCCTTGTTGCCTCGTTGCCTTCTTGCCTTGCTGCCTGGTCAGTTTTCATCTTCGCACCCCTTCTTACCTTCACACCGCGCGGTCGCCTTTCGACCCTTTCACTCCCCAATAACATCCCCCGCGCGCGCAAAAAGTGGAACGAAGGACGATTGCGCCCGGCGAATTGAAGCGATACGCGAACCCAGTGAGACCCGATGATTGAACAACTACGGGGTTAGGTTATTATTCGGCCTATGCCGCCAGCGCCGAACCCGGCACAATTCGTTGCCAAGTGGAAGCCTATCGAGCTCTCCGAGCGGGCCGCGAGCCAATCGCATTTTAATGACTTGTGCGAACTTCTCGGTCAACCCAGTCCAACGGACTACGACGCCACCGGCGATGAGTACACCTTTGAAAAGGGCGTGGTCCCATCCGGCGGGGCGTCCCGCGGCGCGGCCGGGGACTACGGCTTTGCCGATGTATGGTGGCGAGGAAAATTCGCCTGGGAATACAAGCGCAAGGGCAGGCATCGAGACCTGACCGAAGCCTATCGCCAGCTCTGCCAGTACCGGGAAGCACTTGAAAATCCCCCGCTCCTGATCGTCTGCGACATCGCCCGCACAGAGATTCACACCAACTTTACCGGAACCGCCAAGGAAGTTCACACCGTCGAGCTGGACAAGCTGGCCGACCCGGAATCGCTGGACCTGTTGCGGCGGGTGTTCACCGACCCCGAATCGTTCAAGCCCAAAAAGACAACCGAAATCATCACCAAGGAAGTCGCCGAGCAATTCGCAACCATTGCCCGTTCCCTTCGGCAATTCAACCACGATGCGCACACCGTCGCACACTTCCTGATGAAGTGCATGTTTTGCCTTTTCGCCGAAGACGTGGACCTGCTCCCCAAAGAGCTGTTTAAGAAACTGATCGACCGCTACAAAAAAGACCCGGGCAAGCTGGCCGAGCGCATGACCGACCTGTTCAACAAGATGCGCACCGGTGGCGACTACGGATCGGACCCGATCAAGTATTTCAATGGCGGCCTGTTTGACGACGCGCCGGCGCTCAAACTAACGGCGCACGATATTGGAAAGATGATGATTGCCGCATCGTCGGACTGGGGAAGCGTGGAACCGGCTATCTTCGGCACACTCTTTGAACGATCCCTGGACCCCAACACGCGGGCGCAGATTGGCGCGCACTACACAAGCCGTGATGACATCATGCTGGTTGTCGAGCCGGTGGTCATGGCACCGCTTCACGCACGAGGTTCAGGCGTGATCCGTATTAGAGGTGAGTAAGGGCGAAGGTGCGCCCCGATGGTTCGCGGATGCCGAAAAATGCGGAACTTACAACAAAAATCCGGTGCCTTGGTGCCTCGTTGCCTGATTGCCTTGTTGCCTCTCAAAACCGCATTGGGCGCTTCCCAACGCGGATTCGCCCCCCTCGACGAAAAAAAAGATGACAGACCAAACCCAATTTCCGCCAATGCGAACCGTCGTCTCTTTATCCGCCTCGTTGCCTTGCTGCCTCTCACGCAAGCGGCTTGCCTCGCATGTCGGGGGGGATGGGTTGGCCGAGTTGGGAGAGGATGGTGGGGGCTACGTCGTAGAGGGTGGGGCCGTCAACCCGGCCTCGCGCGGGGAGCGAGGGGTGGGTGAGGATGTACATGCCCTGCTGGGCGTGGTTGGCGTCGTCGGGGCCGGTGTCGTTTTCGAAGGTGTACA
The DNA here is from genome assembly GCA_046715855.1 of Phycisphaerae bacterium. Classification (GTDB taxonomy): domain Bacteria; phylum Planctomycetota; class Phycisphaerae; order UBA1845; family UBA1845; genus CAZAMB01. The sequence goes on along the minus strand of JBKJYI010000382.1, from coordinate 1,153 downwards.
CGGTGTCGGCGCCGACTGAGCCGACCGAACGCCAGCGGAGGTCGCCGAAGATGACCACGAGATCGGGGGCGACGCCGTTGACCTTTTTGTAGATTTTCTCGGGCTTGTAGCACTTGTTGCCCATGGGCCGGCCCTTGTCGTCCTTGATGGCCTCGATCTTGCGGGCGAGCTCGTCGCGGAAGGACTCGTACATGGCAGGCTCGACGGTGCCGTTGGGCTCGCGGCCCTTCACGTTGATGAAGAGCCGGCCATAGTAGCCGCCGTCGCCCCAGGCCGTGGTCTTGTCCCAGGCGACGTCCTTGTAGTCGAACTTTTGCTTGGGCCTCATCGGCTCTTTGAAGGCGAGGTGGCCCTCGTTGGCGAGCCACTGGTTGAAGAGGAGGCCGCCGACCATGGTCTTGCAGCCGTGATCGGAGACGACCCAGACGGCGGTCTTTTCGAGGTCGATGCAGGCGAGGGTTTCGCCGATTTCGCGGTCCACGTACTTGTAGTATTCGAGGATCGAATTCTGGAAGGCGTTGCCAGGGACGTGGGCGTGGTGCGTGGAGTCCATGCAGCTCCAGAAACCGTGGTGGATGCGATCGACGCCCATCTCGACGGACCAGTAGAGGTCCCAGGGGCGCGACTTGAGCAGGTGGCGGATCACTTTGAAGCGTTTTTCGGTCATGAGGTGGATCTGGTCGAGGAGCCACTGCTTGTCGTCAGTGCGGAAGCCTTTGACGTCGACGAGGTATTCGCCGACGAGGTCGTTGACCTCCTTACGAAGAGTGGGGGGGTGGGTCCACTGGATTTTCGGGTCGTTGGTGTCGGGGGTGAGGAAGCTGGTGATCATGCAGCCGTTGATGGGTTTCGTGATTGGGTAGGTTCCGGGGACGCCGACGACGATGCTGCTCTTTCCGGCGGCGGAGAGGATTTCCCAGATGCGCGGCTCCTTGACGGCCATCGAGGTGGCGATGCTGAGCTTGTCGTAGGAGTGGTCGGCGCGGTTGCGGAAGCCGTAGATGCCGAGGGTGCCGGGGTCCTTGCTGGAGGCCATGCAGCTCCAGGCGGGGACGGTGATGGGAGGCATGCAGCTGGTGAGCTCGCCGTAGGTGCCGGATTGCATGAGGCGGCGGAGGTAGGGGAGCTCGTGCAGCCATTTGTCGAAGACGAG
>JBKJYI010000381.1:0-6214 GCA_046715855.1 Phycisphaerae bacterium | reverse complement strand
CGCGAGGTGCGCTCGCCGCGCAGGCGGTCCTGCACTTTCTTTTGACTCGATGTTTTGCTCTCCGTGACCACCTGGTAGATGCCGTAGAAAAGCAGCATGCAGCCTGCCATGGGCAGGATGTACATGGCCAGATCGGAGTCCGCGAGGATGGAGGAAAACGCGTTCATCATCATTGATTATTCTCCCTCCTCGGTCATCAAAATCTTGCGTTGGAAGATGCCCGGATCGACATCGCATCCGGACGATTTGAGCCGGTCGAGGAACGACGGTCGAATACCGGTTGCGACAAACTGTCCTTTGGCCCTGCCCGACGCCGAAACTCCGGTTTGCTCGAAGGAGAAAATGTCCTGCATGGTGATGATATCGCCTTCCATGCCGGTGACTTCGGTGACGCCGATGATTTTACGCGCCCCCCCAGAGAGGCGCTGAGCCTGTACCAATACATGAATAGCAGAGGCGAACTGTTGGCGAATAGCGCGGATGGGCAGTTCAAATCCGGCCATCATCACCATGGTCTCCACGCGGGCGACCGCGTCGCGGGCGCTGTTGGCGTGAACCGTGGTGAGCGAGCCGTCGTGACCGGTGTTCATGGCCTGAAGCATGTCCAGCGTTTCGGGCCCGCGGCACTCACCCACCACGATGCGGTCGGGCCGCATACGCAAGCTGTTGACCAGCAGATCGCGAATCGTGATCCGGCCTTTGCCTTCAATGTTGGCCGGGCGCGTTTCGAGCCGCACGACGTGCGGCTGCCGGAGTTGCAGTTCGGCGGCATCTTCGATGGTGACGATGCGATCCGTGTCGGGGATGAAGCTCGACAAGTTGTTGAGCAGAGTCGTCTTACCGGATCCGGTACCGCCGACGACCACGATGTTGAGATGCGCTTTGACGCAGGCTTCGAGGAAGTCGCGCATCTCCGTAGTGACAGAGCCATAGGCAATATAATCATCCCACGTCAGCGGGTCCGCGCCGAAACGGCGAATGGACATACTGGCGCCGTCGATGGCCAGCGGCGGGATGACCGCATTGACGCGGCTGCCGTCCGCAAGCCTGGCGTCCACCAGCGGGCATGTTTCATCGCAGCGTCTGCCGACTGCACTCACGATTTTGTCGATCACGTGCATCAAGTGGGGATTGTCGCGGAATTCAATCTCGGTTGTTTCGAGCTTTCCCCGGCGCTCGACGTAAACCTGCTTGGGGCCGTTAACCAGGATGTCGCTGATCGTGGGATCGGCCAATAAAACTTCGAGCGGTCCGAGTCCGAACGTTTCATCAAGCACTTCGTTAATGAGTCGCTGGCGCTCATTGAAGTTTAAAAGCGTGTTTTCCTGGTCGGCCAGCTGCGATACGACTTCCTTGACCTGCTCGCGGAGTGTCTCGTCGTCCCCGACCATGCGCGTCAGATCGAGTTTATCGATCAGCTTGCGGTGGAGCCGCATCTTCAGCACGTTGAACTGCTCGACTTTTTCCTTGGACGGACGAGCTTTGGCCGGTTGTGGCGCGGGGCGCACCGCAACAGGCGCCTTGATAGGGGGTGCCGGCGCAGTGGGCGCCGTAGCCGTAAGTGCGATCGTATTGGCGGGTCGCTTCCCGAACATATCAAACCCCCTTGAACGATTCCCCTTGAATTTATGCCGCCGGTTTTATGAGTGGCGGTCCAACCCCTCGAGCTAACTGTTGGCGAAGATACGCCCGATCAAGCTCCTCTTCGGTTCCTTATCATCGGCGGAAGGAATCGGTTTATGGAACCGGGAGGCAACTTCCTGAATACCGGCCCGCACTTTGCTTTTCGGACTCTGCGTTAATAGCGGCTCGCCGAGATTGATGGCGCCACTGACTGTTGCCCAGTCGTCGGGAATGGTCGCAAAAACATCCAGCCCCAGCGTCTCACTGACATTCTGAACTGAGAGGTGGCCGCTCTCCCGGCCCGCCCTATTCACGAGTAACCGAGTCCGCTCCACGTTGTATCCGCTCTGCCGCATGGCCTCGACGATGCGTAATGCATTACGCACGCTGGGCACCAACAATTGAACGACAATGATGTTGATGTCTGATAAGGCAAAAATTGCGTGCGCGCTTTGATCGAAACGAGTGGGCCCGTCCGTCACGACATATTCGTTCATCTGGAGGAGCGATGACATCACACCGACACAGGCGGTGGCCGTGATCGCATCCGCTTCCGAAAAATGGATCGGCCGGCTGAGCACATTGATTCCCGAGCTATGTTGCGTCAGCGCCCGCGTCACAGTGGCGTTTTCTAATTGCTCAGCAGACTGGCAAAGGTCCGCCAGGGTGTATTGAGGGTCCACATCGAGAAAGGTTGCGACCTGACCGAATCGAAAATCGAGATCGACCACGCTGACTTTGCCGGGAAAGAGCTGGGCGAGTTCAACGGCCAGATTCGTGGCGATGGTTGTCGCGCCCACGCCGCCCGATGTTCCCGTTACGGTGATCAGCTTGCCCTGAGTGCCGAAGTCCTTGCGGTTCGAGGCGATTTTCCCGACGGCCTCCTCCAGGGTTTCGCGGTCGATGGGCCGCGGGAAAAACTCTTTGATTCCCAGGCGCATGGCCTGCAGAATCAAAGAGCCTTCTGTGGACTGCGATACAGCGAACACCGCAACCTGTCGGTTGGCCGCGGCAACTTCGCCGACAAGGGGCAGCATCAACTCCGGTCCTGGGTCCAGATGCGCGACCAGAACATCGGGGTTGAATTGGTCGCAAGCCTGACCGAGCAATGCGGGATCGTCCACTTCGGCCACGATCTTCACTCCCTCAAGACCATGAAGTTGGGCGCGCAGCTCGAGTATGCATTCCTCGTCGCGATTGAAGAGTATGAACTTGAGATCTTGGGCCATGTGTTTCAGCTTCTCGATGACCCTGCTCCCTCCTCCGTAGAGCAAGCAGTAAAGCCGTAGGGACCGCCCGGAGGCAAGACGTTGCACTCCGGTGCACGGCGCGCGGTCAACTGTACCGAGGCATCGCGCCCTCCGGCTTATATTCTCGTATATCGGAAATTCTCAGGCGGCTCCGTCATAACCCATTTGGCACGTGAACCTGGTTGTCGAACCGAGTTTTTATAGGCGAGGACAAATTTCGAACCAGATCATTTGGATTTAGGCCGCTGGCCGCAAAAAAAACGCCCGTTTCCGGGCGTCGAAGGAATCATGGATGCATTATCGGATGGCGAAGCTTAGCGGGAATCGTCATCGCTGACGTGTCCCCACGGACCGTGCAGCGAAATATCATTCGGATCGGAGGCCTGAATGATGCAGCCGGCACGCACATGCGGACACGGGTTGCGGTTGCAGCATTTTTCCTTTGCCGGTTCGACTTCGCCCTTCACGTACAGTTCCCAGTCATTGGGACGATCGATGTCTTCGCCGGGAAGTCGGACCTTCTGATGCGCATCCAGCGGAGCCACGATTTCGGGCGTGACCAGCACGATCATTTCGGTGAGCGCGCTTCGATAATTCACCGAGCGGAAAAGAGCGCCGAGCACGGGAATATCGCCCGCGCCTGGGATGCGGCTGGCCAACCCGCGCGACTGCTCGTTGAGCAATCCCGCGATGGCGATGGTCTGGCCGCTTCCCAGTTCCACCGTCGTTTCCGTTGCCCGGGAAGTCAGCCCGGGAACGACAAAGCCTTCGATTTGAACCGCAGTGGTAAAATCCAGTTCCGATACTTCGGGGGCAACGCGCAAGCGGATTAACTGGTTGCCCCGAACGATGGGGGTAAAGTTCAAGCGCACGCCGAATTCACGGAACTCAATTGTTACCTGCTGATTGCCCTGAGGCACTGGAATCGGGAATTCGCCACCCGCGAGAAATGTCGCCGTTTCGCCGCTGATCGCGACCAGGTTCGGCTCGGCCAGCACGGACAGCAATTGATTGTCGGCCATGGCCTTGAGGAACAACTGCGTTTGCACGCGCGGGAAGCCTAAGGAAAGCGTGGGCGTGCGGGTCATCGGAATGCCGTTTTCACCGGTTAAGAACGGAAGATTCTCGGTGACCAGCGAGCTGGCCGCGGCCCCGATGTTGATTGGGTTGATGCCGCCCAACTGGTTCACGACGAACGCGTCTTTGAAATTCTCGCCGGCCAGGAACCCGTTGATCCCCAGCTCGCGAGTGGCGGCGCGGCTCACCTCAGCCACGACGCAGCGGAGCATCACCTGCTGTTCTCCCGCCACCTCCATGTGGTTTTGGATGCGGGTAAGCGGCGCGCCTTCGGCATTTCGGGGGACGAAAAGTTCGGCCAGCTCGACGATGCGGCGCGCACGGTCGGCGCTGCTGACCGTCCCGACCAGCAACACATTGCCCCGCACGGAAGTCGCTTTCGCGTCCGACTGCGGGTCAATACGCTTGATCGAGTCCTGAAAAGCGACAAGATCGAGCTCGACGGTGACTTCGAAGACATACTGTTTGTCACCGCCGGTGAGCACAACGGTGGTGGTGCCGAATGAGTTTCCGGTCACCAGCATGCGCCGCGGGCTCACCACCTGCACGTCCGCGATGGCCCGGTTGATCACGTCGGCTCGCGTGGCCTCCACCGTGGACTCGATGGTCACGCTACGGTGGATCGGCACGGTGATGCGCTGGTAGCTGCTGGAAACATCCAGCACCGAGGCGCGAAACTCTGCACCGCCGGAGGCCGGCTGCTGGGCACTGACCGCAGCCGAAGCGGCCATCAGAAACGCGCCCGTCATCGCAACCGTAAGCTTTTGCGCGATCGCTGCGTTGGTTGAGCGACGCTTCTTCGACCCCGCGCCGGGGTCATCCATGACATTCATCCACATCGTATGGTCCTCCTTAGAACCCGCCTGACATCAGTTATTCTTCGTCGGCGTCGTATTCTTCGTTTGCCTCGTTACTGTTCTTCACGTCCTCTTTGATCGGTTGAGTTTCCGGGAGAGCCTTCCAAACAGGCTTGGGAGGGGCGACGGGTCCTTTGTTGGTCCGAATCCCTTTCATGATGGCGCCGGCTCCTGTTGGCGCTCCGGCTCCCACTTCCAGCAACTTCCACGATTCCGCATTTTCAAAGGTTACGCGTTCTGTGGACGCCGGTTTATTGCCTTCAGCTATGCTGCGGAATACTAAGACCGTGTGGGGTGGGGGAGGCGGAGCTTCCGGGACGGCAATCGTCGCAGGCGCCTGCTCAGGCGCAGGAGTAGGCGCGGCCACAGGCGGGCCCACCGCGACGCGCTCGCCCATGAGACGGTTCATAATATCGTTACCGTAGGCGGTCGCTGGTGCGTCGTCGTTCTTGTCATCGCTGCCACGAAGTACGAGGGTGATCTTTCCACGCGTGCCCGCCAGGTGGAGCTTGGGTGCGTCTTCGTGTTTGACCAGGATGGTGGCCGACTTGGCCGGTTTTATCTTGCCGCCCGCCGCCTCTGCTTGATCATTCGTTCCTTGACCGATGGCGGCGATTTGAACGCGCTGCAAAATGACTTCCGCCAGCGTGTCCTTTTTGCCTCTGGTTCCCGTTTCGATATCCATCACCACGATGACATCCACCCAATCACCGGGCTGCAGGTTGTAGCCCGCACTGGTGGCTTCATCGATCTTCACCGCGACGGCTCGATATCCAGGCGGAATGCGCCCCTCAATTCCTTCGGGCGTCCCTTCCGGGGCAAGCATGGATTTCAGGATCGGCGCATTTTGCGGGATGCCTTTCATGGCCACGCGGCCCACCACTGTTTCGAGGGACCCCATTCGCTCGGCCTGCGGTGCCAGCACGCTGTCACTAGTCTCGACCGCCTGCACCATTTCCGCGTCGATTTTTTCATAGGCCTTGATGTCCTGCTTGGCCTGAATCAGGGTGAATTTTTGCTGCGCTTGTTGCGAGCCCTGGGCCTTCTTGACGAAGTCCATCACCAGCTTGACTGCCACGAGCCCGATCACCAATCCCGCAAGCAATGGAATAGCCGCTCTTCGATTCATACAATGCCCTCTCTTCGTCATGCCCGTTTGCCGGGCTTGAATCCTCGCCAGGCCTGCGACTCCAATGGTCGCCCACCCATATAGCCACTGAGTTACCGCCCCCGCGGGGCTCTGTGCTTATCGGATTGTTTCGGACGTTCTTCGATAAACGGACCGAAATTATTGAACACCTCGTTTTTCGGCGCACAAACCGGGTCGCGGCGCATGAAAACGATTGGGGCCGCGGCGAAATAGACGCGGCCCGCACCCGCAAATTTTTATTAAAATTTTTTGGGGTA
>JBKJYI010000380.1:0-3638 GCA_046715855.1 Phycisphaerae bacterium | reverse complement strand
GAATAATCTGGGTTCTGCAGTGCTGCTGTTTCCGCTGGTTGTCGCGGTCGGCGGGCTGGCCATTTCGGTCCGATCATTCTGGCTGTTGCTTTTCATGGGCATCGTGCAATTTGGAATTCCTTATTATCTCTACACGTTAGGATTGAAACGTATTCCCGCATACCAGGCGGCGCTGATTACGCTGCTCGAACCCGTGCTGGTTCCCATCTGGGCGGTTCTCGCGATTGGACGCTCAGAGATGCCGCCGGCTTGGACATTAATCGGCGGCGGCGTGATTTTGGTTGCGTTACTGTTATTCTTGAATGCTGCGCGGCGATCGCAACTTTCAGATTCTTCGGTTCGCTCAGGATGACAACTCATTCCGGGTGAGGTGCTAAAAGAGTTCGAAGAGGGCTGCATCGCCGGGCCGCAGGTTGACGTTAACGGATAGCTCGGTGCCGTGGGCGACAAAAACGTCGCCAGCGACTCGATCGGCCGTGGCGGGAATGCCCACTGCCCGCACCACTGGTTTGCCCGATAAGGTGGCCGGGAAACCGTTCGGGCCGCGAACCGACTGCGATGATTGATTGAACAGGAATAAATATCGGCGGGCATCGCGCACAAAGAGCGCGGTGACCAACGCTGGGTCGCGCGTCATCCCATCGAGCGGGATGACTACTCGTTCAAAACCTTTGAGCCGCGCGCCCCAGAGATTCGCCCGCCGGAGCAGACTTTCGACGGCAAAGATACGAGAACGAACATTTGACGCAGGCAATATTTCTTGCGGTGCGAGTTCCGACTCGGCTTCGGAAGGCAAAAGTTGTTGGACGTCATTGACCTCACCGCGGCCCTTCCCCTCGAAGGGATCGGGCGGCGACTCTGCAATCTTGGACTCGAGCGCAAAATCTATTACCAGGCCATCATTCCAACCGGCATACAATTCGCTGTTCAATTCCAACAACAGCCGTTCGATCTGGAAACTTGGTAGACCAGCCAAATCACTGGCGTCAATCCATGCAACGGTGGGACCATTTGTAAGCAAATAGCCGCTTTGCCCGGGTGTCAGGCAGCTGATTCCCGCAGACTTCAACGCCGCGGTGACTGCTGACGCCCGCTCTTTCGAGTAACCGCTAAGCATGGCGACTCCGGCAAAGGAAGAGTGTGCGGCCAACGGTTTGAGCTTGGTGGTGATGAGCGTGTCCAGGCTGCTCGCATCGCGAAGTTTGCCGGTGAGCAGGTAATAATGCAGGTCGCGGTCGGTGAGGTAGGCGCGAAGGCCAACTTGAGCGGCGGCGTCAAGCGATCCGGACCGCTGGGCGTCTTCCAAATAGTCGAAGAGTACGGTGTTGAAGCCCAAGGTTTTGAGCTGGTGAAGATTTCGTTGAATCTCCATTGAGCGGTTGGTCACAGTTGAGTGCTTGACTCCCATGTCATATCGCGCCGCCAGTATGTACTCGTCCCGAGCTTGGCTGCTCAGCGGAACCGCACATCCGCCAAGCAAAGTCAGCAAGTTCAAATTGCAAACAATGAGTGCTGGCATGATTCGAACATTGGGTGGCATGGCCAAGCGGAGCGCCGCCATGACCCCGGCAAATCCATGCCGGCGCCCGATACGACCGGGCTTGGGCATGCCACCCAGCCGGAGGGATTCATCGCTGCACGCAGCTACGTGAGAATGTCTGACTGGCTTGCTGTCTTCTCGGTGCGTGGATAAGCTTCGCTGCGGTTGCGGAGTCGAAGTCGTGAGAAGAATGGAAGTCGTCATGTCCAAATTCGCAGCGATGGTTTTGATTCTCGCGACGCCGCTGCTGTTCCCCGCTTGCACGCAACCCTTGCGGCTTCGCCCGGCCGACCCCGGCGATGAGGCCATGTCGCTGCTCATGCCCTGCCGGATCGAAATCATCGAGCCTTTTACGCGGGTGCGCGACTTCGATCAGGACAACGAGCTCGATGGTATCGAGCTTTTGATGCAGGCTGTCAATTCACAGGGCAACACCGGCCTGCAGATCGTGGGCAACGTGCGGATTGAGCTCTACGAATTCGTGCAGTCCAGCGCCGACTCCAAGGGCAAGCGGATCGATCGCTGGGCGGTGGATTTGTCGTCGGTCGAGTTGCAGCAGAAACATTGGAGCCAGCTCACCCAGATGTATGAGTTCCGGCTGGAAGTCGATCCGGCGGTGCTGCCGCGCAAACGAAAATACGTGCTCGCAGTGACCTATCATACGCCGGACGGGGTGAATCTGATGGATGAGTGCGTCCTGGAGTATGACGTGCGCGGGTTCAGTCAGCGCAGGCGCGCCGATATTCAGGTTGCGGCGTTGATTTGGTAATGTGGTAACTGGATCGGGGAACTCCTCGATCGAGCACTGAGCAACCGAATGAAAAAAATCAATGGTATTATCGTTGTGGCACTGACTGGAGTCGCACTCTCCACACCCGGATGTTCATCGCCCGATTGTGTGACCCTTGCGAACTACACGCAAATTCAGCAGAACGTCCATAGCCACGCCGACGTGGAGGCCATTCTCGGCGAGCCGGACAGCAAGCTGGCCGACATGTGGATCTACCAGCGTCCCGATGACCACCTCACCGTCATGATCGACTTCGACTCCGAGGGCCGCGTCACCCGCAAACAGTGGGTGGATGGGGTGCAAGGGGCATGGGATGACACGATGGAAACCCGTAAACCCTGACCCGCCATGCGTTCCGTGCGCAAAACGCCAACGAACCCAGGTTTTTCTTTGCAGGTCCTGCTATGTTGCTGGTAGGATTCTGAAGTCATGTTCGGGGGTAGAACAAAAAAATCGTCCATTGCAACGCAGTCAGCACGGGCCTTGGCGGTGGTACTATGTTTTTCATCGCTTGCGGAAGCCCAACCTCAGCCTCGGCTGGTTAAAGATTTCAACGCAACATCAGCAGATTCTTCCATTTTCTTTCCGACCGTAGTCGGAGGTTCCCTGTTCCTAGCGGCGAATGGCAAGATCTGGAAAACCGACGGAACCACCGAGGGAACGGTGATGGTCAACCCCAACGGCGGCTCCGAGCCCTCCATGCTCACGGCCGCTGGAGGGATGCTCTTTTTCACCGACCGGAAACAAAGTGATGGTACGGGCGTCGAGCTGTGGGTCAGTGACGGAACAGCGACTGGAACCTACATGGTAAAGGATATCTTTCCCGGATCGGACGATTCGCAGATCAGAGCCATCATCGAATTTGAGGGAAAGATTTACTTCTCGGCCGATGACGGCGCGCACGGTAGCGAACTTTGGACAAGTGATGGAACTTCGAACGGGACTTTCATGGTGAAAGATATCTACCCCGGTATTGGCAGTGGCATTTACCGGGATAACTGGGAACTCGTTCGTCTTGGAAGCACATTGTTCTTTCGCGCTGGGAGTTCCGTAGATGGTCACGGCTTATGGAAATCGGATGGAACGGCAGTCGGGACTGTGCTCGTGCGCGAGATACCTTTTTTGACCCATGGCACTCCGCTGGCCCTGACTCCTGCCGCAACGCGGCTGTATTTTTTCGGTAATGATGAGGATCATGGTATGGAGCCCTGGGTAAGTGACGGCACTGCACAAGGAACTTACATGATCCAGGACATTAACCCTGGACCGATTGATTCCTGCCCAACCATGGAGTGCTTTTGGCAAACC
>JBKJYI010000379.1:0-5362 GCA_046715855.1 Phycisphaerae bacterium | reverse complement strand
TAGTCGAGATGATCGCCGGTTAGATTGGTGAACACGCCGGCCGCGAAGGAGAGGCCGTCGCAGCGACCCTGGTCGAGGGCATGCGAGGAAACTTCGAACACCGCGCAGTCAGCTCCGGCATCGCGAGCAGCGGCCAGACTTTCACAGAGCTCTACGGCGCCCGGCGTCGTGAGCGGGGCGGGGCGCTTTTCGGAAATCAGGTCGTATTCTACGGTGCCGAGCATGGCGGCCTTTCGACGGGCAGCTTTGAAAATTGATCGAAGCAGCCAGGTCACCGTTGTCTTCCCATTGGTGCCGGTGACGCCAATGAGCTGAAGCGGTGCGGAGCCTTTGCTGCGAAGTCGGTGGAATGCTGCTGCCAGTCTCGAAAGTGCTCGCCGTGGATCGGCAATTCTTATGGTTGGTAGTCTGCTTGAATCGTCCAGGTCCGGACCGCCAATAATCGCCGCAGCACCGTTTGAGAGGGCTTGCTCGATGAATCGGGCTCCGTCCTGCCGCGTGCCTGGTACGGCGATGAAGCATGCGCCGGGCCGCACTTTGCGGGAATCGTCAGTCAAATAAGCTATTGTGACGCAAGGGACGGAAGACCCACCAACGGGTTCGACCCGCGCCGCTGAGATAAGCTCACGAAGATTCCACGGTTGATTGGCCATTCCGTTGCAACCGGCATCCGCAAAACAAGCGTCCGTTCTCGCGTTTCGAACTTATACAAAGTTTTCGCGAGAATCACAAGGTTTATTGGTCGCCATTTATCATCGGGAGAATTCGTCGATTTTCCGTACCCATGAATTCCCCCAAGTTCTTCGCTTCCATGCCCACTGATGTGAACCATCGCGGTGGGAACAATCCCTTCGTCCCACTCGACTTCATTGACAGCCTTCGGCGATGACAGCAGAATTCGGGCCTCACTGCAGTGTTTCAGTCATACTCACGTTTCGGAGAATTCCATGGCGCAATCGACGCAAATCACTGTAAATGGCGGATGGCTGAGGGCGAGCGGCCTTCAGGAGATCGCACGGGCGCTGGGACTGGCCGTCCATCCCGCCAAGCTGGGCTTGGCTTTGGCCGGAATCATCGCCACTTTGGCCTATGGCGGGCTGCTGGATTGGGCGTGGACTCGTAACGGCGGCGTGCCGGTGGATACCATTGCGCAATACATCGAGGCGCGACAGATGGGCCGCATTTACGTCGAGCCCACCGGGCCGTCGGGGATCTTCCAGGCGTGGCGGGCGCATGAGCGAGCCAGCGTGATGGGGCTACTCGGTTCGCCGGTGCTGTCGGCCGTTCCCGATACGGCCTTAGGTACAGCCGTGGAGCGCCGCGCGTTTCAAGCCTACCTGCCCTGGCACACGAACCTGGCGTACATGGCTCGCGGGGTGTGGTGGATGGTGCGATTCCATCCGGTCTTTTTCTTAATGTTTGCGCTGGGAGCGCTATTCATCTGGGCGCTATTTGGTGGGGCGATTTGCCGGATTGCGGCGGTTCAATTTGCGCGCGACGAAAAGATAACTGCTCGGGAAGCGCTGGGTTTCGTATGGAAACGCCTGGTGGGGGGGTTCATGCTGGCTCCGCTGATTCCCATCGCGTTTATCGTGCTGGTAGCCGCGTTGCTGATGATCGGGGGCGTTTTCCTGCGCATTCCGGTTTTGGGTGATTTGCTTGGCGCGCCCTTGTTTGTGTTTGCATTGCTCGGCGGTTTGATCATTGCGATCCTGGCGGTTGGCCTGGTCGTGGGGGGCGGGTTGTTCTGGCCGGCAGTGGCGGTGGAAGGGTCCGACGCGTTTGACGCCTTCTCTCGGAGTCTGGCTTATCCGTTTTCGCGGCCCTGGAAGACGGTCTGGTACTTCTTCATCGTCGGCCTTTATACGGTCATTTCGTGGCTCATTGTGAGTTCTTTGGTTTATTGGGCGGTGTTGATCACGCGCGGGCTGGTTTCGTGGGGGACATCACCCTTTGGGTGGTGGCGGCGGGAAGGGGACGTCAGCAAACTCGACATTCTCTGGCCCCTTGGCGGCATCAGTGGGCTGCATCAGTGGCCTGTTTGGGGTCAGTTGGGCCTGTTTGAGAAATACTCCGCGCTGGTCATCGGAATTTATGTTTTGCTGGCGATTGCGATGACTTGGGCGTTTTTATTTTCGTTCGCGTTTTCGTCGGACACCATCATTTATTTCCTCCTCCGCCGGGATGTGGACGGGAACGATACCAGCGATATTCACCTTGACGAGCCGAAGATTGAGGGACCCGCTCTGACCAAGGCGCCGGCGAAAACTGAGACGGCTGCAAGCGGGCCCTCTTCATCGCCGCCACCCGCTTCTTCCACTACATCGACTGCGTGATGGCGGGTTTGTCGTTTGGCGATTGCATGGGGGCGGGTTAAATTGGCGGCCAAGGAGATAGCCATGACCGCGAAACTGGCCTCGAAGGACGACTTTCAAAAGATCGCCGACACCATTCTTACGAATTCGAAGGCCGAGCATACCTCGGTTTCGTTTAGTGATACCGAGTCCTCGACGCTGCGGCTGGCCAACAACCAGGTCGAGCAGAATGTGTCGGTACGCGAGCCCAACGTGAGCATTCGGACCGCGTTCGGGAAGAAGCACGGCAGCGCTTCGACCAATCGGCTCGATTCGAACTCGTTGGTGGAGACGCTGCGTCGGGCCGAGACGATCGCGCGACTTGCTCCGGAGGACCGCGAATACCTGCCGCCGCTTCCGCCGCAAAAATACATCGACGTGCCCACGTTTCGGAAATCGACGGCGGAAACCACGCCCGAGGAAGTGGCCCGCAAGGCCAAGCCGGTCATCGTGCAATGCGACAAGAACGGGCTTGTGGGTGCGGGAATTTTGAGCCACGCCGTTGCCGCCCGGGGACTGGCCGCTTCGAGCGGGTTGTTCGGATATCTGCAATCCACCGAGGCCGAATTTTCCCTGACGGCCACGGCGGGGGACAGCTCGGGTTGGACCTACAACAGTCATCGCGACATTGACTCACTAGAAATTGCGAGCCGCAGCAGCCGGGCCATCGACAAGGCCATCCGCTCGAAAGAGCCGCGAGAATTAGAGGCCGGGCATTATCCGGTAATTCTGGAACCAGCGGCCGTGGCCGGGGTGTTTGGCCCGCTGATGTTCGCGCTCAGCGCCAAGAGTTATTTCCGGGGCGATTCGGCGCTGGCGGGCAAGCTCGATACGAAAATTCTCGACGAGCGGCTCACGCTGCGCACCGACCCGGATCATCCCGATCTGCTGGGCGAGCCGTTCGATCAGGCGGGGCTGGCGTCGCGCGAAATCACCTGGGTCGAAAACGGCGTCCTCAAACAGCTTTACTATGATCGCTTCACGGCTCAGGAGAAAGGCGTCGAGCCGACGCCCTCGCCCAACGCGCCGGTGCTCAGCTTTTCGGCGGCCAAGCCGCAGTCGATCGACGAGCTGATCGCGGACACCAAGCGGGCGATTCTCATCACCAACTTCTGGTACATCCGCTCTGTCGATCCCACGGACCTCACCATCACGGGGATGACACGCGATGGCACTTTCCTGGTGGAGGACGGCCGGATCGTCGCGGGCGTGAAGAACTTTCGCTTCCACGACAGCCCGCTTCGCTGCTTCGCGACCGTTGATGCGGCCACCCAGCCTATGGAGTCCATCACCATGGAGCGCGGCAAAATGCTCCTGCCCGCGGTGCGGCTGCCGGACCTCCACCTGTCGAGCGTGACGAAGTTCTGATGTGGTAACGTGGAAATATAGTAATGTGGTAATGTGGCTCCACCGCTCCATATTGGCCACCCTGAAGCAATCCCCCAACTTAACAATGGGTTCGCTTGGTAAAGTACTGTATTGCGCTGGTGTGTTCTCTCCTTTCGCCCCCTACAGGTTGGGATTGTTTACTTCATGCCCGATTTAAACGAGGGCCGGGGGCACTCCGGCTTTATCAACATTTATAACATGTGGGGCGCGCGCATTTTTTTTGAGGTTTGCGATCAGCGCAAAGCAAGGATTTAGGGGTAGGAGAGGTGCATCAAGATGCACCTGGCTTAGGGATTCGAAGCCGCGAACAGATTGGCGAATTCGGCGAAGTCGGCGAGGTCCACGTCGTAATCGGCATCGACATCCAGCCAGCGCCAGCGGTCCTCGCCCGGAGCCGCCATCGGTCCGGCCAGCCGAGGCAAAAGCTGGCGATCGTCGCGACTGAAAGTCCCATTACCTTATGGAATTATTGTCCGGCAACCGCACTTTCGAAGATCGCGGCATCCTCAAGATCAACGTCAAGGTCATGGTCCAGGTCCAGCAAGTGCCACCCCGTGACACTCGGCCACTGCCCCGGCCCCGCCATCCGCCCCGCCAGCGCCGCCAAGTCATGTTCATCGATCACCCGATCGCCATTTGCATCCCCCCACACCCACGCGGGTGGATCCGTAACCCGGATGGCGAGGGCATGTACCGCGCCGGCCGCGACAGCGATGAAACGGCTGTTTGGCGCGGGGACGTTCGTCTGACCGACGCTATTGCTTCCCCAGGCGACGATCGATCCGTCAGCCTTGAGCCCCAGACTGTAAGCCCCGTTTGTGGCGACACCAACGAAGCCGGTATTGGGCGCGGGGACGTTCCTCTGACCGTAGCTGTTGTCTCCCCATGCGACGATCGATCCATCGGCCTTGACCCCGAGGCTATAATGCCCGCCTGCGGCGACACCGACGAAGCCCGTATTGGGCGCAGGGACGTTCGTCATACCATAGTTGTTGTATCCCCACCCGACGATCGATCCGTCAGCCTTGAGCCCTAGGCTGTGATAAAAGCCTGCGGCGACGTCCACGAAGCCGGTATTGGGCGCGGGGACGCTCGTCTGACCATAGTTGTTGTATCCCCATCCGACGATCGATCCGTCGGCCTTGAGCCCCAGGCTGTGATGCAGCCCTCCGGCGACGCCCGCAAAGCCCGTATTGGGCGCAGCAGGGACGTTTGTCTCACCATCTTCATTGTATCCCCACGCGACGATCGATCCGTCGGCCTTTAGCCCCAGGCTGTGAGACGCACCTGCGGCGATGGCCGCGAAGCCGCTGTTCGGCGCAGGTACGTTGCATTGACCGCTGTCGTAATTATTTTCACATCCCCAGGCGACGATCGAGCCGTCGGCCTTGAGCCCTAGGCTGTGGTACACGCCTGCGGCGACGCCGACGAAGCCTGTATTGGGCGCGGGGACGTTTAACTGATTGTAGTAGTCGTCTCCCCACGCGACGATGGATCCGTCGGACTTCAGGGCAAGGCCGTGGCCCGCGCCAGCGGCGATGGCGACAAAGCTCGTATTGGGCTTGGGGACGATTGACTCACCATAGTAGTTGGATCCCCACGCGACGATCGATCCGTCG
>JBKJYI010000378.1:0-3132 GCA_046715855.1 Phycisphaerae bacterium | reverse complement strand
GGTGCCATGCCCAAGCCCAGCCTCATCGGGCGCCGGCATGCTCTCCAGCTTTACCCTTCCGTAGTCTGCGATGGAATGGTGAGACGGAACCGCGCCCCGCCCATTTGCGGATCGTGGCGATGGACCAGGTCCAGCCGTCCGCCAAGAAGATCCGCCCAATTGCGGGCCAGCGACAGGCCCAGGCCGATGCCCCCACGAGCGGCCTTGTCGGCGTCGCGTCCTCTCCGGAAAGGCTTAAAGATCCGCCGCGAATCGGTGCGATCAACCCCCGGGCCCGAGTCCACCACATCCACGGTCACTTTTCCATTTTCGCCGCCAAGCTGCAGTAAAACCGCCGGCTCTTTGCTCGCCAGGGCGTGGCGGCATGCGTTGTTGATGAGAACACCAGTGATCTGGCTAACCAGATCCACGTCCGTTCGAATTCGCAAACCGTTCTTGATTTCGTTGACTTTCCGGCCTTCAACCCCGTTCTCCTCGCAGCGCTTGTCCAGCGTTTCGCCGATCGTAATCAACAACGACGGACCGTCTGTCTCCCGCACGTGCAACCGCGCATGTCGATTCTCCAACCGGGCATACTCCAGCACGCTCTCCACCATCGTCGAAAGCCGGGCCGACTCACGGTTCAGCGTATCCAGGTATTCCTGCTTGCGATCTTCTGGAACCAACCCCGCCGACAGCATGTCCGAGTAGAGGCGGAAGGTCGTCAGCGGCGTCCGCAGCTCATGCGTGACCGCGTAAGCGAACTGCATTCTGCGTTCCGTCAATGCAACGAGATTTCGAACCCCCCACCCCGCGATCAGCAAAACCGCCAGCGCCGCACTCCATGAGATGAGCAACACACCGCGCGTTGACCGCCACGCTTCGGTTCGCGCGGCCGCTTCGAAATCTGGCACGCGGAGAATTAAGGGTAAGAGTGGCACCTTGGACTCGTTGGGTGCGAGCTGGTTAGGCCAGCCACCAATCTCAGGAAAAAGTTCGCCGCCCGGAAAGGTCGGTTGGATTCGGGCAAGCAAATGCGGTTTGAGCCGCTCCCAATCTCCGATGAAACCCTGCCGCCAGATCTCCGCGTCGGCGTAATATTCCCTGACGAACGCAAGTTTGGGGGCTGGTTCAAGCCAGAACGGCGGAGCGATCCCAGTGTATCTGGTTGTCACGCCCGGCTCATTCTCCAACCCACTCGGAAAAATCGAAGTTTCTCCCTCCGGGATATTCCGAGCCATGAGCCGCGGATCCACACAACCCTCTGGCGGAATGTATCCGGCCTGTGTACTAAGCAAGCTGCGCGACGGCCCATCAACCGCTTGGGAGGAGTCTGTCGTAGTTGCTGCCAAAGAACCCGTTTTAAAAATCTCCTCTTCCTCGCAACTTTCTTTCAGCGATTCCCGCTTCCGCGATTCGACCATCTTTTCAGATAGAGGATAAGTGGGCAGCAATTTTCGCAGCCAATCCCAGATGAATAGGGTTCGGAAGTCATTGCCGGCATAAAACGGAATATGTTCCGGATATTCCGGAAATTGTGGCGAACTAACCTTCTGACGGTGATCGACTTGGAAATAAAGGTCGATCCAATCATAAGGCTTCCAGGTTTCCGGGCGGTTGACCGGCAGAAGCGGAGAGGAAACCTCGACGTCAAAACTGTTGGGGTCCAGATTGTGTTGCTGACCGTCTCGCCTCAGGATGCTCAGCGGGTCTTCATAGTACGTCGCTCGATAATGCATGGCCGGGCGGGCCGCTTCAACCGCCAGCACCTGGGCCACGTACTTCTCGATCTCCGTCAATGCTCGATCGATCTTTGTAAGACGTTCGGATTTGATGTTTTCTTCGGCTAACTTGACGCTCCCCACCGTGGCCCAGGTCATCCCCCCGATGACCGCCACAAAGATGAGTCCAAAAAGTAGGATGGGCCCGAGCTTGCCGCGACGCAATATATTCATGAGCGTTGCTTGGCCTCGACCTCGTCCTTCACCAGCTCCAGATCAGGCCCCAGCATGTAGCCCTTCCCGCGAACCGTCACGATCCATTCCCGCTCCGGCTCGTTCGATCCGCCCGCCAGCTTCTGCCGAAGCCGGGTGATATGCATATCAATCGCCCGCGTTTCCACTCCCCCGTCGCGCAGACCCCACACGCAGGCCAGCAGCTCCTCGCGCGAAACCGCCCGCCCAGCATGAGCGGCCAGGCGCTGCAAAATGTCCGCTTCCATTTCCGACAGGGCAACCCGGTCGCGATCGCCATGCCGAACTTCGCGCCGCGCACAATCCACCACTGTGTCGCCCGCTGTAATACTCAGCACCGGTTGAGGCCGGTCCGGACTTCGACGCAGCACCGCGTCTACCCGCGCCAGCAACTCCCGGGCCGAAAATGGCTTGACCACATAATCATCCGCGCCCATGCGCAAACCGCGCACCCGGTCGTCTTCCGACCCCCGCGCCGTCAAGATAATCACCGGCAAAGACGGATGCGTAATCCGAAGCTCCTGCAAAACCTCGAACCCGTCCTTCTTGGGCATCAGCAAATCCAGCAGCACCAGGTCAACGCCTCCGCGCCGGGCCTCCTGCAGTCCCGCCACGCCGTCAGCGGCCTCTACCGGCTCATAGCCCGAAATACGCAGCGCATCGACGATCGCTCGCCGAATCGCTTCTTCGTCTTCCACGACGACTATGGTTCTTCTTTTTGCCATGGATTTGTCTCGCTTCGAGGAGAATGCTGAGCCGGAGCCAACGCCGCATCCTAAGTATATTCGGTTGCGTTCCTCAGGACTTAATTATATCGATCCAAGTTAATCCACGGTTACATTTGCAGAATTCAGCCGGTGCCCGCTGATCGCTCTTGGCACAAACCCTCGCCAAAGGGCCACCGTCGCCAGACCCACGCCGGCGGCATCAAAAACCCAGTCCAAGATGTCACAATCCCGTCCGGTAAGTGGTTGAGAGATCTCGTCCACGGCAGCGTAGGCTACGTACACGCAAGCCCAGGTAAGCAACAAACCCAAGGGAGGGCGCTTGGATTTGGAATGAAGCCTCAGCCCACCCAGATATGCGATAAGAAAGTACAGAGATAGGTGAGCTATTTTGTCGGCACGATCGAACCGAATCGGTCCGCTGGTTTTGATCGGGATGTGAGTGAGTATCAGCG
>JBKJYI010000377.1:0-4039 GCA_046715855.1 Phycisphaerae bacterium | reverse complement strand
CATGGCGGCGCTGCGCTTGGCCATGCCACCCGTGTCGCGGAAAACAGCCCGTCGCTGGCGCTCGTGGTTCTGATTATCATGGGGCGATGAGTCAGGAACGCGAGGAGAGAAAGGGCCGGTACGACTTTGCCGCAATCCAGGCGAAGTGGCAGCGGGTCTGGGAAGAGAATCAAACCTTTCGGACGGAGAATCCGGGCGAAGGCAACGAGGCAACTGACAGTGCAACTCCTCCGGACGACTCCACCCTCACCCCGGCCCTCTCGCTGGGAGGGGGAGGGAGAAGCGGCTGGGCGGGAGCCTCGCCCTCCCCTACCGACTTGCCCTCCCAGCGCGAGAACGAACTGCGAGAATCCGCGCGAACTGAAGTTCGCGGCTCGCTCACTGCGAAGCCGAAGTTTTATGTGTTGGATATGTTTCCGTATCCGAGCGGGGCCGGGCTGCATGTCGGGCATCCGTTGGGGTACTGCGCCACGGACATTATTGCCCGGTACAAGCGGATGCGTGGGTTCAACGTGCTGCATCCCATGGGGTTCGACGCGTTTGGTTTGCCGGCAGAACAGTATGCGATTGAGACGAACGTGCATCCCGCGGTGACGACGCGGAAGAACATCGAGATGTACCGGCGGCAGCTCAAAATGTTCGGGTTTTCGTATGACTGGTCGCGGGAGATTTCGACGTGCGAGCCGGAGTATTACCGGTGGACGCAGTGGATGTTCACGCGGATGTTCGAGAGCTGGTACGACGAGGAGTGCCAGTGGGTGGCACCGGATGGGATGATGGTGCGGGGACGGGCGCGGCCGATTGGGGAGTTGATCGCGGAGCTGGAAGCTGGACGCATATTGATCGATCACAATTTCGCACTGGTTCGGGTGAAAACAGGCACGAAGGCACGGAGGCACGAAGGCACGGAGGGAAGGAGTAACCCCCCGACCCCCCTTATTAAGGGGGGAGGCGCGCCTGAGCTCCGCGAGTGGGGCAGCTTGTCCGCCGCGGAGAAGCGAAGGGTGCTCGATGGGCAGCGGCTGGCGTACATGGACGAGATTCCTGTGAACTGGTGTCCGGCGCTGGGGACGGTGTTGTCGAACGAGGAAGTCGATAGCGAAGGGCGGAGCGATCGCGGCGGGCATCCGGTGTATCGGCGGCCGCTCAAGCAGTGGATTTTGCGAATTACGAAGTATGCGGAAAGGTTGCTCGCGGATTTGGACGGGTTGCAGTGGCCTGAGCCGATCAAGCTGATGCAGCGGAACTGGGTGGGGAAGAGTACGGGTGCGGAGGTGCTGTTTCCACTGGCGGATTCGTGGGCGATTGAGGATGGGGTGTGGATACGAGTTGAAAGTTCAAAGTTCAAAGTTCAAAGTTCAAAAAACGGAGTGTCCGCGCGAACTGCGGACGCGACCAAGGCGGAAGCGTCCGGCGGCTCGCTTGGGGATGGCGACGAGGTGATACGGGTTTATACGACGAGGCCGGACACGCTTTTTGGAGCGACTTATGTGGTGCTGGCGCCGGAGCACGGACTCGTGGAGCGGGTGACTGCGGCCGAGCGTCGCGCGGAGGTGGATGCGTATGTCGCGGCGGCGCGGCAGAAGAGCGACATGGCCCGCACTGCGGAGAGCAAGCAGAAGACCGGCGTATTTACGGGCGGCTATGCGGTCAACCCGGTGAACGGACACAAGATTCCGATCTGGGTTGCGGACTACGTGCTCACGGGGTATGGCACCGGGGCGATCATGGCGGTGCCGGGGAGTGACACTCGCGATTTCGAGTTTGCTTGCGCGTTTGATTTGCCCATTTTGGCGGTAGTGCGGCCGACACCGGAATGGATCGAGGAGCAGATTGAAATCCAGGCCGCACGGATCGAGTCATTCGCGAAGGCGGGTTTCGACCGGCTGGAGTCGGAAGCGCCGGAATTGAAGGAGACTATTGAGGCGCACCGTGAGGCGGCCGCAAACTTGGGGGCCAAGACCGTTGCCGTGCTTCACGATCAATCGGGGCTGCGACGGCTGATGGACCATTATGTGAAGTATCCCAAGTCGTGGCGGGCGGCGTTCGCCGGTGAAGGCGTGGCGGTAAATTCGCCGGGCGAAGGGTCGCAGGTGAAAGTGCCGGGTGGGATTTGCAATCTCGACGGGCTTACTACGCAAGCGGCGAAGGTGAAGGTCATTGATTGGCTGGAAGATACGGGTGTCGGGCAGTCGCGGGTGAACTATAAGCTTCGCGACTGGCTTTTCAGCCGGCAGCGGTACTGGGGGGAGCCGTTTCCCGTGCTCCACGGGGAGGACGGCGAAACTACGGTGGTGCCGGACGAGGAGTTGCCCGTGACACTGCCGGAGATGGAGGATTTTCGACCGACGGCGTCGAAGGCCGAGGCGGAATCGGTGCCTGCGCCGCCTCTTTCGCGGGCGAAAGATTGGATGGAGGTGCGCCGCGAGGGGACGAAGTTTCATCGCGATGCGAACACCATGCCGCAGTGGGCGGGAAGCTGCTGGTACTACTTGCGGTTTATCGATCCGCATAATGATAAGGAGTTTTGCGCTTCGGAGGCGGAGCGGTACTGGATGCCGGTGGATTTGTATGTTGGCGGAGCGGAGCATGCCGTGCTGCATCTGCTGTATGCGAGATTCTGGCACAAAGTGTTGTTTGATTTGGGGAAAGTCAGCACGCGCGAACCTTTCCAAAGGCTGTTCAATCAGGGAATGATTCAGGGGTTCGCGTTTCGTGATAAACGCGGAATGATTGTGGGGCCGGACGCCGTCGAGGAGCGCGGCGAGAATGATTACGTGCTGACGGGCGGCAGCGAGCCAGTAACGCGGATCGTGGCCAAGATGAGCAAGTCGCTCAAGAATGTGGTCAATCCGGACGAGATCATCGGAGAGTACGGGGCGGACACGTTTCGACTCTACGAAATGTACATGGGGCCGCTCGATGCGTCGAAGCCGTGGAACACGCGGGACGTGCCGGGATTGTTCAAGCTCTGCCAGCGGATCTGGCGGCTCTTCGTGGATGAGAGTACGGGCGAACTGAGCGCGGCATTGACGAATGATGCGCCCGATGAATTCTCTTTGCGCGTGCTGCACAAGTTGATCTACAAGGTTTCGACCGAGATCGAACAACTCAAGCTCAATACGTCGATTGCGGCGATTTTTGATTTCGTGAATGCGATGACGCCAATGGAGCGGCGCTCGCGGGCCGTGCTGGAGCCCTTCGTGCTTGTGATTGCGCCGTTTGTGCCGCACCTGGCCGAGGAGTTGTGGTCGCGCCTGGGGCATAAGGAATCACTCGCCTACGAGACCTGGCCCCAATACGACGAATCGCTGGCCCGCGACGACGCGGTGGAGATCGCGGTTCAAGTGGGCGGGAAAATTCGGGGGCGAGTGATGGTGCCGTCGGATGCGGACGAGCAGGCGATACAAGATGCCGCCATGGCGGACGAAAAAGTACAGGCGGCCATTAGTGGGAAACCAGTGCGAAAGGTGATCGTGGTGAAGGGAAGATTGGTGAACTTCATTGTTTGAAGTTCGAGAATCTCAGATTTGAAATCTCAGACGGCAAGTCCTATTGAGAATTCTTTGTCCGGACGAATATGCCAACTGAAATCGAACTAAAAATCAGGGTGGATTCGCATGGGCCGGTGCGCGAGCGGTTGAAGGCGCTGGGCGGCGAGTATGTCGGCACGGTGATCGAACGTAACACGATGCTTGATCGGTCAGACGGGTCGCTGTGGGCGTCGGGGTGTGGTTTGCGTGTGCGGGCCACCACTGTGCTCGATGGAAAAAATCCGGGGTCGAAAATCACATTCAAAGGGCCGCCGCGCTCCAACACTCTGAAATGTCGTGAAGAGATTGAGGCCAAAGTCGAGAATGGCGACGATGCCATTGCGGTGCTGGAGCGACTGGGCTTTTCGCGATCCATGGAATATCACAAGAAACGAGAGCGCTGGCGGCTTGATGACTGCGTCGTGGAACTTGACGAACCGGCTCGGCTGGGACTGTTCGTCGAGATCGAGGGGCCCGGCGAAGAGTCGATTCGCGCGGTGCAAGAA
>JBKJYI010000376.1:0-4604 GCA_046715855.1 Phycisphaerae bacterium | reverse complement strand
ACTATGACCGGCTGGTTAAGCGTTTGCCGCCGCCCATGCAATTCGAGAACAGCGTGACGGTGCACACCACGGAATTCTTCACCCAACAGGAAGCCTCAAAGGTTCCCGAGCTCGGCTCGCTTTCGGTCCGCAGCGGTCAAAGCCTGGTTTCACGCGGCTTCGGAACGGTCGCCTTTACCAATGAAGCGATCGTGCCTGAAATTCCCCGAGGCGATAAGGTCAATGCGTCGGAGTTTTTGGCCAAATACCAGACAGCTCCATACACCTTGTCCGATCCGCGCAACGGCAATGCTTATATTTTCCGCGTCGTGGATTCGCGTCCGGGCGGGCCTGCCGAAAGCGTCGAGCAGGTGCGCGACGAAGTCATCGCCGATCTGCGGCTGCAGAAGGGATTCGAGGCGGCCAAAGCCAGGGCCCAGTCGCTGCGGGCCTGCTGCCAGGCGTCCGAAGTTTTGAAGGACGCCTACGAGGCCGATCCCGATCTTGCGGCTTTCCGCGAGAGCGGCGAAGGGGCCAAGACCGGTTACTTCGAGCCGCCGCCTTTCTCACGCATCGGGCAAACGCCGGCGTGGAAAGGCCGACCCGCCGATGGGGTGTTTGTCGGCGGCGGACTGGGCAAGCTGCCCAACGAGACGATCGACGCGATATTTGCGCTCACCGAAGCGGCCGACAAGCTGGCCGTGTTTGAACTGCCCGATCGGGCGGCGGTCATGACGGTAGAATGGGTGGAAACGATCCCCGCTCAGGAGGAAGAGTTCGCGGGGATGCGCAAGTCACTTGCGACGCAGTTGAGCGACAACCGCTGGCGCGAGTTCGTCGATGAATGGTTCGACCCCGAGAAGATTCGCGCTCGAAGCGGTTTCCAACTGGTGACCAACCGTTAGATTTAGTGGCGGTTAAGGGTGGCATGCCCAAGCCCGGCCGTATCGGGCGCCGGCATGGCGGCGCTTCGCTTGGCCATGGCACCCTGGTTTCAATTCTGCCAGTATCGAGTTTTTACAATCAACGAATTGCATTGCTTTCCAACGCGGGCGCGATATATTTGCCCCGTGCCACATCGTTCGAAAAATCGGACCTCTTTTTGGAGCGCAAAGTGACCACCATTGCGGTCATTCCGGCTCGCTTCGCATCCACTCGATTCCCCGGAAAACCTCTCGCCAAAGAAACCGGAAAGTTCATGATCCAGCACGTTTACGAACGTGTTGCCGCGGCATCGCGCATTGACCGCGCCATCGTGGCCACCGACGACGAACGGATCATGGCCGCGGTGAAATCCTTTGGCGGCGAGGCGCGCATGACGCGGAGCGATCATTTTTCGGGCACGGATCGCGTGGCCGAAGTAGCGGAGGCGGCCGGGCTCGCTGATGACGATATCGTGCTGAATGTGCAGGGCGACGAGCCGGAAATTGAGCCGGGTTCACTGGACAAGCTCGTGGAGAGAATGCATGGCGGCGCTTCGCTTGGCCATGCCACCCCGGCATCTTCGATTGGTACGGCATGTACGATCGGCACGATTGCGGCGCCTTTTGACGATGCCGGCCCGCGGGAAGGTGCGGGCTCGCCGCTGGATCCCAACTGCGTCAAGGTCGTCATCGACGCGCAGGGCCGGGCGATGTATTTCTCGCGAAGCCCCATCCCGTTTCCGCGCGACACGAAGGGCGTTGTCGATAAGCCCTCGCGCTGGCTTCTGCACATGGGCGTCTACGCGTTCCGCGCAGGAACGCTTCGTGAAATCGCCGGCGGAAGATTGTCGCCAAGCAAACTGGAAAAGGCTGAATCCCTTGAGCAGCTTCGCTGGCTCGAAGCGGGATACTCCATCGCGGTAGCGGTCGTGGAGCATCGGTCGGTGGGCATCGACACTCCCGACGATTACGCGGCGTTTGTCGAGCGATGCCGGCAGAAAAAACCAGGCGTCACATTTGGTTTGGGCCGTACGGTAATCACTGGCGGTAAGCCTGCACTACAATAGCAGGGCAAGTAAGTGGTTGGTTGCATGGAGCGACCCGGCGGGCCGCGGCCATGACATGGCGATTTTCGAAGGCTAAACTCGGATGGGTGGCATTATGAAACCTGAAGACCAACTCGCTCGCGTAGGACACATGTCGGAGGAGACCGAGTTCTTCACCCCGATGCCCGCCGGCTACGTGCCGGGAAAGACCAAGTATGTGGTGGTCTTCGGCACGGTCATGAGCGGCCTGGGCAAGGGCATATTCTCAAGCACGCTCGCCAAAATCCTCAAGGACAAAGGCCTGACGGTTTCGCCGATCAAGCTCGAAGGCTACCTCAACCGCGACAGCGGGACGCTCAATCCCTTCCGCCACGGTGAAGTGTTCGTGCTCGACGACGGCATGGAGTGCGACATGGATCTGGGCACCTATGAGCGGATGCTCGACCAGGACCTCTCCGGGCTGAACTTCACCACCAGCGGGCGGATTTTTTCTTCAGTGCTCGAAAAGGAACGCGAAGGGCTTTACCTGGGCCGCGACGTGCAGATGATCCCGCACGTCACCGGCGAAGTGAAGCTGCGGCTCCGCGAACTTGCCGTGGCCAGCGAAGCGGACGTCGTGTTCGTCGAAATCGGCGGGACGGTGGGCGACGTCGAGAACGCCTACTTCATCGAGGCCGTCCGCGAAATGTCCTACGAGGAAGGCACCAGCAACTTTTGTTTCGTCGCCCTCACGTATGTCGTGGCTCCGCAGTCGCTTGGCGAGCAGAAGTCAAAGCCAGCGCAGCTCAACTTGAAGCTGCTCAACGCCGCCGGCATTCATCCGCACATTATCGCCTGCCGGGCTTCGACGCCGGTCACCAAAAAAGTCCGCGAGAAAATCGCTCTCTTCGCCAACGTTCCCATGGAGCGCGTCTTCTCCATGCACGACTGCGACAGCGTGTATGTGATTCCCGAGATGCTTCGCGGTGCGGGTATCGACGCCGCCGTGCTGGACTTGCTCGGCCTGCAGGACCGCGTTGACGTGGAGGCGGAAGAGCGCGCCCGGCGAGTATGGAACGGCTATATCGCCCGCTTTCGCGGGGCGGAGCAACCGTTGACCTTGGGCATCATCGGTAAGTACACGTCCGTGCGAGACAGTTATGCAAGCATTATCCACGCTCTCGAGCATGCCGGCGCCGAGTGCGGGGCAAGGGTGCAGCTTGAATGGGTGGACAGTGCCGAACTCACCGACGCAAATGTCGCAGACCGTTTGAAGGGTCTTCACGGAATAATCGTCCCGGGCGGCTTCGGCATTCGCGGTGTGGACGGAAAAATCGCCTGCATCCGCTGGGTGCGCGAGAACAAAGTGCCATACCTTGGCATCTGTTATGGAATGCAGATCGCAGTCATTGAATTCGCCCGCAACGTCGCCGGACTGCCCCACGCGGGAACCACGGAAATCGACAGCGATTGTGTCCAGCCGGTCATCGATCTGCTGCCCGAACAAAAGAAAATCGAAGGTTTGGGCGGCAATATGCGGCTGGGCGGGTACGACGTGGTGCTCACGCCGCGCAGCCTGGTCAGCGAGCTGCACGGGGGCGCCGAGCGAATCCGCCTGCGATTCCGCCACCGCTACGAAGTCGATCCCCAATACGTCGAAACGCTCACGCGGCACGGCCTGCGCTTCACCGGAAGGAGCGCCGATTACCCGATCATGCAGGTGTTGGAACTGCCCCGCGAGGTGCATCCCTACTTCCTGGCCACGCAGGCGCATCCCGAGCTCACCAGCCGCCCGCTCCAGCCGCAGCCCATGTTCGTAGGCCTGGTTCGAGCTGCCATGGAACGGGCCCAAATTCCTCTTCGTCCCTCAGCCTTCTCGGATACGCGAACGCGAACGCCGGGACCGGCGGAAAAAAGCATCGCGCCCGCCTGATGCCGCCACGTAGCGCACGAATCGGTGAGATTCGCCCAGTCCAATTCAGGCGTACCATGAAGCCCACCCTTCAACCCGAGTTTCCGCAAACCCGCTACCAAGGCAGCAAGCGCAAACTCGCCGGGGCCATCTGGGAACATGTTTGCGATCTTTCGTTCACGTCGGTTCTGGACGCCTTTGGCGGAACGGCAGCGATTTCGTACGCGTTCAAGCAGGCGGGCAAGCACGTCGTCTACAATGATATCTTAAAGTTCAATCATCAAATCGGCACGGCTCTGATCGAGAACCATTCGGTTCGCCTTTCCGACGAGGAGATCGTTTTTGTGCAGGCCCGCGACCCCTTGCTCGCGTACGACGACTTTATTGAACGGACTTTCGAGGGGATTTATTTCACGCGCCAGGAGAATCGCTGGCTCGATGTGGTCTGCCAGAACATTCCTCGACTTGCATGCCCGTACCGGCGGGCATTGGCCTGGTTTGCGGTGTTTCAATCCGCCATGATCAAGCGGCCCTACAACCTGTTCCATCGCAGCAATCTTTCCATGCGCATGGCCACCGTAACCCGGACGTTTGGAAATAAGACCACCTGGGAAGGCGCGTTCCCCCAATATTTCCCACGTTTCGCGCGAGAGGCCAATAACGCGGTCAGCGACGGTGGTGGAGTTTGCCGGGCATCCTGCGCGGACGCGCTGGATATTCAAGGCGAATTTGACCTCGTCTACGTGGACACGCCTTATATTAAAC
>JBKJYI010000375.1:0-11332 GCA_046715855.1 Phycisphaerae bacterium | reverse complement strand
GCCTCGATCTGCTCAATCAAGCCGATCGTATTGACGACGCCCGCCGCGGCGTCCTCGTCGCCAAGAATCAAATCCTTCCCGACCTCAACGCCACCGGCAGCGTCACCCTCGATACCGATCCCGAGCGACTCAATTCCGCGAGCTACAACACCGAGCGGGCCACATGGCGCGGCCTCCTTTCGCTGCGCATGGACGACCGCAAGGCGGAGCGCAACGCCTACCGCGCCTCACTAATCACCCTCCGTAGAGTCGAGCGTGAATTCGAGACGGCCGCCGAAACCGTTCGGGCCGACGTCCGCCGCGCCGCCCGCCGAGTCCTCCAGCAGGCCAAGCTCCGCGACATCCAGGCCGCGAACGTCGAGGAAAACGAGCTCCGCCTCGAAGCCGCCCGCGCCCAATTCGACCTCGGCAAAATCACCAACCAGGACGTGGTAGACGCCGAAACCGACTTGCTCTCGGCACGCAACGACCTCGCCGCCGCCATCAGCGCCTATCGCGTAGCAATCCTCGAATTCCGCCGCGATACCGAAACACTCCGCGTGGACGAGGACGGTCAATGGCTTCGCCCCTAAAAAAGGTGTCAGGATGAATTAGTTGGCATGGGGACGCTGAAAACTGGAACCCCATCGGGTCGTTAATCATCCTGACACCTTTTCGAGCGCTTCACGACTTTATACAACCACCCGGTACGGTTCCTTTGTGAAAAGAACCCAAAACAAGTACAATTCGCACCGGAGAATCGTCCACGCCCGACTGCAAAGGGGAATCCATCATGGCGACCACGTTAACCGAGCCCAAAGCCGAAACCTCGCCGCGCACCAGGCAAATAGCAAAAACCGCACCACCCGCGAAACGCACCGGCCTAAAAGTCCTGTTCTTCGGCTTGGCCGTCGTGCTGATTAGTGGGCTCGCCGCGGTGGCCACAACCTGGAAGGGCTCGGCCTCTACCGCAACCGACCTTCAATCGGCCATCGTTTCCCCGCACACGTTCAACGTAGTTCTCAAGGAAAAAGGCGAACTCAAAGCCGCAAAATCGACCGACATCAAATGCGAAGTCGAAGGCCGCTCGACCATTATCAGCCTCATCCCCGAAGGCACCGCCGTTCAGCAAGGCGACCTTCTGGTCACGCTCGCCAGCGACGAAATCGAAAACAAGATCCGCGAATCGGAGTTGAAAGAGGCCAACGCCATCACCCTCTTCGAAAGCGCAAAAACCGAGCTCGACATCCAGCGCGATAAAAATGCCAGCGACATCCGCAAGGCCGAATTGCAAATCGAACTAAAAGGCCTCGAACTCAAAAAGTACCAGGAGGGGGACTGGGCCCAAAAGCTCAAGGACGCCCAAGTCGCCATCCAGCAGGCCGAAATAACCCTGCAGCGCCGCGACCAGGACTTCCAGGCCTCTCAGAAACTCTACGAAAAAAAATACACCACCCAGACTGAATACGAGGAAGCCGAATTCAATTTCAAGAAGGCCGGCTGGGATCTCGACAAGGCCAAAATGGCCCTTGACGTCCTCAAAAAATACACACACATCGCCGACTCGAAACTGAAAACCTCCGATCTCGAAGAAGCACAAAAGGAGGCCGATCGTGTCGCTAAAAACGCCGAAGCCGAGGAAATCAAAAAACTCCGCAACGTCGAAGGCCGCGAAAAAGAGCTCGCCCTCATTCAGGACCAGCTCGCCAAATTCCGTACCCAAAAAGAAAAGTGCCGCATCGTGGCCCCCACCCAGGGATTCGTCGTCTACTACTCCGGCGGTGGCGGCGGCGGTCGCGTCTACAAGAACGGCGACCAGCAGATCAAGGAAGGCGCCGAGGTCTTCGAACGCCAGATCCTAATGCAGCTCCCCGATACCTCCTCCATGATGGTCGCCGTCCGCATCCACGAAGCCAAAACCGACAAGCTCCGCCTCGAGCAGCCCGTTAACGTTACCATCGAAGGCATCCCCGGCCGCAGCTTTCCCGGCAAGGTCCGCAAGATCGCCGCTCTCGCCGACAGCCAGAGCAGCTGGCTCAATCCCGATCTAAAAGAGTACGAGACCGAAATCCTCCTCGACCCCACCGACGTCCCGCTTAAGCCCGGCGTCACCGCACAGGCCGAAATCATGGTCACCACCGTCGAAGACCAGCTCGCCATCCCCGTGCAGGCCATATACGCAAAAAGCGGCAGGCGCTTCGTCTTCCGGCAAAACGGCAAATCCGCGGAGCCCGTCGCTGTGCAAGTCGGCCCGGTCGGCAACGAATGGGCCGCAATCGCCTCGGGCCTCGAACCGGGAGACCGAGTCCTCATGGCCTTCACCGACGACCACCGCCGAATGATCCCCGACGCCCCCGGCGGAGAAGAACGCGGCCCAGGCGGCCAACGTCGCAAAGGTCCCGGTGGGCCCGGCGGCGCACGCTCCGGTGGTCCAGGCGGAAGTCTTCCCGGCGGCGTGCCCGCTGGCGCACCGAGCGCTTCACCCGGTGGCGCTCCAGTGAAACAAACCGCCGCAGACCCCGCAGCGCC
Source organism: Phycisphaerae bacterium (assembly GCA_046715855.1). GTDB lineage: Bacteria > Planctomycetota > Phycisphaerae > UBA1845 > UBA1845 > CAZAMB01. The sequence goes on along the minus strand of JBKJYI010000375.1, from coordinate 8,824 downwards.
AACAGACGCCGCAGCCAAGCCTGCCGAAGTGGCAGTGAAACAGGCTGGATTAGAAAAAGAAGGAGAGAAAGTCGCGGAGCCGGCCGTCAAAACAGAGCTGCGACCGTCAGGGAGTGGTCAGCAAGATTGATTAGGCGTTGTCATTCTGAGCGCAGCGAAGAATCTGCTCGACAATGACACATTACCACGTTACCACTTCACCACAACGCCACATCCCATGATCATCGCTTCCGTCCACGAACTCACCAAGACTTACCGCAAGCCCGGCAGCGACGTCAACGTCCAGGCCCTCCGCGGCGTCGATCTTGAATTCACCGAAGGCGAGTCCGTGGCCATCTGCGGGCCCAGCGGCTCCGGCAAAAGCACGCTCATGAATGTCATCGGCTGCCTTGACCGCCCCACCTCCGGCCAGTACCTCCTCGGCGGCGTCGACGTCTCGCAAATGCCCGACGACGACCTCTCCGACATTCGCGGCCGCCGCATCGGCTTCGTCTTCCAGAGCTTCAACCTCATCGCCCAGCTATCGATCCTCGAAAACCTCGAAGTGCCGCTCTTCTACCAGGGCGTCGAGCCGCACATCCGCCGCGAACGCGCCCGCGAGCTCATCGCCATGGTCGGCTTGGGCGATCGAGGCCACCACCGCCCCAACGAGCTCTCCGGCGGCCAGCAGCAGCGCGCCGCCATCGCCCGCGCCCTGATCAACGACCCGCTGATCCTTCTGGCCGACGAGCCCACCGGCAACCTCGACACGGCCACCGGTGAAATGATCCTCAGCATCTTCGACCGCCTCCACGACGAGGGCAAAACCGTGGTAATGATCACCCACGAACCCTCCGTCGCCGCCCGCTGCGACCGCAAAATCACCCTCCGCGACGGCCTCATCTCCGAAGACCTCCGAAAATGAGAATCTCGCGATGTCCATTGTGCGGTTCCAAGCGCGTTGAAGTCAGGGAGGTTTCCATTCAGTTGAAGGGCCGCGAATCCCGCACCGTCAGCGCCGAAGTCTGTGCCGAATGTGGAGAGCAATTCTTTTCTCGCGACTCCGCTGAGTCTCTCGTAGCCGTCAAAAAGAAGACGCGCCGTTCATCATCGTAGCGGCAATGGCCAAATCCCTTATGAGGCAATTATGCCGACCGGGAAACGCAAAAGCCCTAAGAAGCCCGTCAAAAAATGGTCGCACAAGGTGACCACCGTATAGACCTTTCCGCCCGAAGGGACTTTCATCAAGCCCGCGGCCGAAGTAGCCCGCATCATGGCCAGCAAAAAAGTCAGCCCCAAGGGGATCGGATCGGGCATTCGCATGATCCAGTTTTTCATCAACCGCGCCGGCAAGGGCCTCTCGGACGCCCGCCGCCGCGAGCTCGAAAAAGCCAAGCAAATTCTTCGAGAACGATTAGCCAAATCCAAAAAACCAAAGTCCTCCTCGAAGTAGTTGTTGCCTGCTCCCCTGGCTTCACCTCTGTTTGGACTTTTGGACTTTTGGACTTTTCCCCGCCGCCGCCATACGTTGCGTCCATGCTCGCCGCGTGGAAAAACTGGCGTCAGCGGCATCGTCACCCGGCCTCCTTGGGCCTCCATGCCGTGGCCGTCCCCATGCTGGTGCTGGCCGGCGTGCTGGTCGTCGTCCAACTCATCGACGGGGCATGGCACCTATGGTGGCGGCCTGTGGGTCTGGTAGTGGCGAGCTACGTGCTGCAATGGATCGGCCACGCCATCGAAGGAAACGACATGGGCGAAGTCATCCTGATCAAGAAGCTGCTCGGCAGGCCCTACGTAGCGGTCGTGCCCAAGGCAGACATCAGCGCGAGCGCTTCACGACTCAACGAGTCCGCGCGAACTGCGGACGCGCCCAAGGCGGAAACGTCCGGCGGCTCGCTACCCGGATCGGGGGGTTTGCGATGAGCGAAGCGGTAGTGGAGATTCGCCTGGCGCGGCCTGACGACCTGAACGTGATCGTCCAGTTCAACCAGGCCTTGGCAACGGAAACCGAGAAGAAAACTCTGCAGGATGAGGTCATTCGCGAAGGCGTCCGCCCGCTGCTGGCCGAGTCCACTCGCGGGCTCTATTTTATGGCCGAGATTGACGGCATGATCGTCGGTCAGACCATGGTGACCAAGGAGTGGAGCGACTGGCGCAACGGTGACTTCTGGTGGATTCAGAGCGTGTATGTTTCGCCGGAATTCCGACGCCGCGGCGTGTTCCGCGCCTTGCACGCCCACGTCCGCGAGGCCGCTCGATCCGCGGGAAGCGTCTGCGGGCTGCGGCTCTATGTCCACGAACACAACGCCCGGGCCATGGAAGCCTATCTGAACCTGGGAATGGAGCGCACTCCTTACGCGATGTTCGAAGAGGATTGGTCAAGCCAATAGCGGGTCGCCATGATTTGAAGTTCGATGGGTGCCATGCCCAAGCCCGAAAAATACCATGCGGGGCGTCGATCGGAGCCCAAGGTATAAAGGTGCCATGCCCAAGGTGGAAGGGTGCCATGTCCGAGGTGGAAGGGTGCCATGCCCAAGCCCAGCGTTACCGGGCGCCGGCATGCCGGAAACTGTTGAGCACCGAAGAGCATGGCGGCGCTGCGCTTGGCCATGGCACCCGAAGTGCGCCGCTTGTTAAGCAGATATCTGGGAGTCAACGTATATGGAAACGAATTCGGATGTTTCTCCGGCCTCGGATCGGCGCAAGTCGCCGCCGCATCCCATCTATTGGCTGATCGCCGGAGCATTGGTGACAATCGCTGTCACTCTGATCAGCCAGCGGGGCGGTTCGCCGCTGGGCGACATGGCCTTCGGCCAGCCTACTACCAGCGCCGGCGCTCGCGGGGTCTTCGCCTTTTCCGGGCAACTCACCAAAAACACCTACGGGGTGTACGTAGTGGACACGGACACGGCCACCATGTGGATGTACGAATATCTGGGGGCCAAAGGATGCCTGCGGCTTGCGGCCTCGCGCTCGTGGCGGTTCGATCGCTACCTCGAAAATCACAATCTATGCGACCTGCCTCCCGAGACCGTCGAGCAAATGGTGGAGGAGCAGCGGCTCAATCGCAAGCAAGCCGACGAGAACAAGATGCCTTGATGGTATTCGCGCAGGTTGATGGCTTTCAGACGGGCCCGCGCTTGGCCATGGCCCGCGAAAACTCCTTCGCCTTGCGACGAGCGTCGGCTTCAGCCAGACGGTACAGCGAATGGAGCGCTTCGGCGATCGCGTCGTTGCCCATTTCCGACAGCTCTCGATTCACCTCCTCGCGTCGAAAGCGCAGCTCCGATTCGGAGAGACGGCGATTGGGGTGTTTGCGAAAAAGCGATAGCAGTGCTTGCGCGCATCGCCGGGCCGGATTGTGGTCGTTCATTTGCATGCTCGACTCCCTTTGGAAAGGATGCCCACACATTACGTCACGGGCGCTTCGAGTCCAGTGAAATCGAGTGCCACACGGTGTCATTTATTGCGCTTTCTCTTAGGCCGCGCAAACTCGGCGCGATTTGATCTTGTCCCCTTTGCGAAGCCCGCCTCTTCTTACGATGGTGAAAGAATTCACGAACAGACGAAGTAGGCAGCGTGCCTCCTAACCAGGGGCGATAACACCAACGCTCCTTCGGCCTTTTCTGGATTTGGCGTTCCGCCGATTCATAAGATGCAATAGCTCATGTGGCGGTATTGATCGACGGACAAATGACCATGCGGCACTGGCGCGGACCAAAACTTACTCATGCCGTTTGCCTGACGCTTTGCTGTGCACTACCGGCCGTTTCGAACACCTCGCACGCTCAATCGGGATCGGCCTCTGTCGCTTCGGAGGCCGAGATTGCGGCCCTTGCATCGCGGCTTAGCGATCCGGTCTATGAAAAACGAATCGGGGCAACCCGGAGACTCTGCGCCATCGGTCCACCGGCGATGGAAGCACTGAAGCGCATCGCCCGCGCAGACGACATGGAGGCAGCGCTGCGGGCCCGCAAGGTGATTCAGGCTTTGGAGCGCTTGTTGTTCGCCGGCGTCGAAGTCCGCCTGGAAAGCGATCGAACTTCGTTCGGCTGGGATGAGCCGATTGAACTTCGAATTGTGTTGGAAAACAAATCCCGGTTTCCCGCACGTGTGCCCTTCGGTATCGGTACCGATCGATCGGTGGCCGATTCTTCCGATGCGCGGCAAGTGGCGAGTATGGTTGATGCATCCGAATGGCTCCGAGTGAAAAACTCGCGCGGCCGGGACATTGAACTTCGCGTCGACGAGATTTCTGACGACTTTTCCGTTCTACAGGTCATCCAGGAACGACTTACTGGCGGTCCCATCTCAGAGCTTGCGCCCGGCGAGCGGGCCATCGTCTTTGTCGGATCATTCAATCGGGGTTGGGCACGGTATCCCCTGCTCGACGAAGATACCTATGTCGTCACGTTCGGTTACGTTCCGGAATGGACCGATCCGGTTCTGACAGAGGAAAAGATCGGCGAAGTGCGGAGTAACACACTGCTATTGCATGTTGCAAAAGGCGCCCCCGAAACTGTCTCGCGAAGCGGCGCCCAGGCCGATCTTGCTGTTCGACGTGACCACGGTGACTTGGTCGCATCCATTACCAATCGAACGGATCAATCTATTCTGGTGAATACGAATTACGGCGTGGCCGCACCGTTTGCCGAGATTCAATGGGTTTATGAACGCAACGGCCGGCGCACGGCGATCAACGCGGCTCCTGCCTTGGGCCGAAACTGGTCGGACTTTGATCCGGGCCGTTTCCTCGATTTGGCCGCGGGGGCTACGCTCGAATTGGCGCGAATACAACCAGCCGAGTTGTCGCGCGCCGTACAGCAAGCCGGCGAGGACATCGATCCGGGTGCCGGAAGCGTGGCGGTTGGTTATTTCAATCTTTGTGACAGGCAGTGGCAGCTTCGCGAGCAACCCAACCTGGACAAGGACGAATCGGCTCCCGAAGTGCTTCGAAAACTGCTTCCGCGAAATCTACTTTCGGCACGCTTGATCAGCCAGTCACTTCGGGCGTGGAATGCTCCGTGACGTGGGCAGCTCGCCCGACTTGACGGCCTGCTCCATCATCTGCGTGGCGATTGTCTCGGCGGACTTGACCGACTCCTCGATCATGTCCACCAGATCAACGTGCTCGCTTCCCGCCGCCACAAGCTTGCGCCGGAGCAAGTAGCCCGCGTTGCGCATGACGTTCAAGGCATTCCGAAGATCGTGGGCTGACTTTCGCAGGGAAAAGGGGACATCAGTGGATGAGACCTGGTCAGCGCCGGCTAGGGGCTCGTCTTGAATCATCTCAGGTTCACCGGCGTTGGTAGACATAGGCTAGCATCGCATCGCCACACCAGGCTTCGATTATCGTAAAACAGACTCTTTTTCACAAGGCGGTCACGCCCTCTCCCCAAGATACGGTGCTGGTATGAATTGCAGGAATGGGTGCCATGCCCAAGTCCAGTCTTATCGGGCGACGGCATGAATCGCAAGACCATGGCGGCAATTCGCTTGGCCATGCCACCCATTATATTAAAACCATTACCGGCCAAGATACTGGAGATGCAGGCAGTGGATGTCACGATCCTGTCATCAAAATTCCAAAAGCCGGCGCTTCAAGCTGGACAGCTCGCCCCGACTATTTTTGAAGATTTCCCTGGGGCTCGTGGAGGGCTTGAAGCCGGCATTGGCAAGGTTTTGGAGATTTCAAATTATTCATGCCGGGGGGGTGACGAACCATTTCGGCGAGTGTATAGTACTAATGTCTACTGGCTTTTTGACCCCGTGATACAGCTCTGACCGTCCCCCAGGAACGCAATCGACGAGGGAAGTTCGGCGGGTCTTTGCGGGGCGAAAGTTGGTTCAGGTCGGCGGGCCAAGGATGGCGACTTCGGGGCGTTCCGCAGGAAAACGATCATCGCTGTCAAATTCCCGACCTTGTCTGTCTGCTAGTTTTCAGGTGCGCGGACTTCTGTCCAAGCCTGATTCTGACGCGAATCGCACGATGACAATCGGCGAGGCTTCGTCATCGGGACTCGATATACGAAGTCTTTCGTTTCAGGCGACCTTGGTGGTGACTCAAGACGTTCCAGTCATTGGAATCACAGGCGGAATCGGAGCGGGTAAGTCGGCGGTGGCTCGAATTCTGGCGGAGCTCGGCGCGCTGGTGATCGACTCCGATGCACTTGCTCATGAAGAGCTTCGCTCGCCCGAGGTTATCGATGCGATTCGAGCCATGTGGGGTTCGGAGGTTTGTCCGCCAGACGGAGCGGTCAACCGGACCGCTTTGGGCCGGAAGGTTTTTGCCGACCCCGTCGAACTCCGGAAACTCGAAGACTTGCTCTACCCGAGAATCAATCGGCGACGCCGGCAGATCGCCGCGGAAAATGCAGGCAAAAAAGGCGTACGAGCTGTTGTGCTGGATGCTCCCAAGCTTTACGAGGCCGGCGTGAACAAGGAATGCGATGCGGTGATCTTCGTCGACGCGGACGAAGATGTGCGGCTTCGGCGGGTTTCGCAGAATCGCGGTTGGTCGCCTGCGGAATTGGCCCGGCGAGAAAAAATGCAGATTCCACTGGACAAGAAGCGTTCGATGGCCGATTATGTGGTTGTCAATAATCACACCGGCGTGGATTCGTTAACTCCCGAGCTGAAGCGAATACTGGAATCGGTGGTGGTCGGTTCAAAAGCAAAGCCAAAACAAAATCCCTGATGGATATTCAACGATCGGGCGCAGCGGCGCCCGCAACAAGTACAACGTTACCGAGTAAATACCCAAACAAGTCTGCGCAAGTCGCAAAATCCTTGAGGAGGATACATTCGATGGCGAAAGCCACCACACCCAACAAGCTACGCACGCCCCGAAGACGCCTTTCGTCCGCCGAAGAAGGCGGCATGGAGGACACGCCGATGACGACAACTTCTTCTTCGATGGCAACGTCTGCACCCGAAGCGGAGATCGCGCCACCGCCTGCCCCTTCTTTTGAAGCGGAAGCGCCGGCCAGCCCGATCGATGCCGAAACGCACGCGAAATATGAGGAGATCAAGCGCGGGAGCATCCACATTAACGAGCTTCAGCGCATGAGCGTGCAGGAGTTGCACGAGGTCGCCAAGCAGGAAGGGCTCGAGGAATTTACCGGGCTCAAGAAGCAGGACCTGATTTTTAAGATTCTCAAGGACCGCATCAACCGTAACGGGTTGATGTACGGCGAGGGCGTGCTGGAGATTCTGCCCGACGGCTTCGGCTTTCTGCGCAGTCCGGAATACAACTATTTACCGTGCCCCGATGACATTTACATCAGCCCGTCGCAGATACGCCGCTTCGGTCTTCGAACCGGGCACATCGTCGCGGGCCAGATCCGTCCACCCAAGGAGTCAGAGCGATACTTCGCGCTGCTCCGTGTCGAGGCCATCAACCACCAAGACCCCAACGTCGTCACCGAGAAGACCAACTTCGAGGATTTGACGGCTCTCCATCCCACGCGGCGACTCTTCCTCGAGACGGCCCAGGACGAGCTCAACATGCGCATTGTCGATATCGTGACCCCCATCGGCATGGGTCAGCGCATGCTCATCGTGGCCCCGCCGCGTACCGGCAAGACAGTCCTCCTGCAGAAGATGGCCAACGCCATTTCCAAGAATCACCCGGACGTATACGTCTTCATTCTGCTCATCGACGAGCGCCCTGAAGAAGTCACGGAAATGCAGCGGCATACCTCGGCCGAGGTGGTCAGCTCAACGTTTGACGAACCCGCCTCGCGACACGTGCAGGTGGCCGAGATGGTCATCGAGAAGGCCAAGCGGCTCGTCGAGTATGGCCGCGACGTGGTGATTCTGCTCGACTCGATCACGAGATTGGCCCGTGCATACAACACCGAAATCCCGCACTCCGGCAAGATTCTCTCCGGCGGTATCGACGCCAACGCGTTGCAGAAGCCCAAGCGATTCTTCGGCGCCGCCCGCAACATTGAGGAAGGCGGCTCGCTCACCATCATCGGAACGGCCCTGGTGGATACCGGCTCGAAGATGGACGAGGTCATCTTCGAAGAGTTCAAGGGCACGGGCAACAGCGAGTTGCACCTGGATCGCCGCCTGGTCGAGCGCCGCGTGTACCCGGCCATTGACGTGGCCGCCTCCGGCACCCGCAAGGAAGAGCTGCTCATGGATCCCAAGGAGCTCGAGCTGGTTTATCGCCTGCGTCGCGTTCTGTCCGACATGAACGTGGTCGAGGCAATCGAGCTCCTCCGCGGCCAGCTCGGCAAGGTCCGCAGCAACGCCGAGTTCCTGATGACCATGAAGCTCGACTAAAAGAGTCTAGCAAAAACAGGGCCGCGACGGTGAGGGAGCGGTCAGATTTGCGAGAAACCTTCGTTTTGTTACAGGCTCAAAGGTCGATTTGCCAAAGGTGAATATGGAAGGTCGAATGGGGTTGCTTGAAGCAGCTTTATTCGACCTTCTTTAGTCGCATTTACGAGTGTCTTCGGATATGATGTTGGATCGAAGGACGCTGATATGGGAACGATACACGCAGTTTTTGAGAATGGCGTTTTCCGGCCGAGCGAACCCGTTTCGCTGCCGAATGGTACTCAGGTCGAGTTCGAGCCGCGTTTGGTATCGCCAAATGGCAATGGTCACGACACGCTTGACAAAATCTACGAGATCCTCAGCCGGCGCTACACCTCCGGACAGTCCGATGTCGCCGAGCGCCACAATGAACATCAACCCGAAGCTCGACTAGTACTAGTCCCAAAACAAGCGTGTTCTTTGGGCATTAATTCGGCTTATTCGAGTTGAAGGGAGTCGGCGCAGCGGCTCCGGGTCGGCCGGGGTTCCGGTCGTTTCGTAGCCCATCGGGTTTGTG
>JBKJYI010000374.1:0-4484 GCA_046715855.1 Phycisphaerae bacterium | reverse complement strand
CCCAAAATCGCATCCACGATACCAGTCGCAATCCACCCCGACCACATCAAAGCGGGCCTGCTGCAGATAGCTCGCCAACACCGAGCCCAGATACCCCCGGTGACCAGTGATCAAGACCCGCAACGTTTTGCGCCTCCTGCGACGCCATGTCGCTCGCTTATCATCGGCGGCAGCCACAAGAAGCCTTTATGGCACAATCGTGAAGGAGGGACAAAGCTTGCCTGAACTTCGGCTCAAAAACCGGACGGCCCGGGAAGCCGGCGACGCTGGTCACCGGTTCCGGGGCCATCTTCGGATGTCTTCCCCTCCGGCACGTGCCCAGGAAGACCATGATGGACGATACAGGTTCTGCCTACTGCGGATTGGTGTCTTCAAGCATTTTTCGAAGTTGTTGATTCTCGCGCCGCGTCGCTTCCAGATCGAACAGCATGTACTTTATGCTCAACCTCACGAAGTCGATGCTCTCCTGAAGGCTGTTGACCGTCTCTTTGAGCTGGCGATGCCGCTCTCGCGTCTGCTCGGCCAGCACCTCCAACCGGTCCCGTTCCCCTTCCGGAAGCGTAGCAATCTCCGCAATCAATTCCGACAGTTTTCGCTGGAATGTTTCTTCGTTCATAGCTTCTTTGCCCTTCCGAAAGAGCCGTGTCCATGGGGTCTAACCGCCATCTGGACATTCTTTTCTTGCACGATTCTAGGCATCGCATCCAACAAAATCGCAACGATCTCCAAGCAGGTATCGTGCCGGTTGGCGGTCTTTTGGTTATGGGCGCCAAGCCAACCCTAAGCATCGTGGTGGCAATCACTTGGGAAAGATGAAGCGAGGTGTGATAAATCGAGGTCAGTCACCCGATTGTGCAAGATGAGGCCTTTTCGAAACATTGGTAAACGAACCGAGTCACCGTTTTGGAGAAAACGTAATAAATGGATTCGGTCGTAGTCATTACCGTTTTCGTCGTTGTTTTCGTTCTCGTTCCCATTCTCGTTATCGTTGTCGTTTCCGTTATCGATTGCTCGAACGTTGAGTGAGGCGTAGTAAGTACAAATGACCAAACGCGCCTTTTTTGCGCTAATGGTCCGCCTTACCGACCAATAAAGACGCTAATTAGCCCAACCAGCCCATTCAGTTTATTTCCATCAAAGTTATTCTGCCCGCCTTGACGAAACTACCCATAATACGCATCTACCCAAGTCGGCTTGGTCGGCCCAACGGGTAGCCCGGATCGAAGTTGGAAGATCAAAACTAGCGGCGCTCTTTGAAGGAGAATGACATGTCCAAGCGTAAGGAAACACCTATCGACAAGCTCTGGAAGAGTTACCTTACAACCCGAGCGGTGGCCACGCGAAACAAGATCGTGGTGCACTACAGTCCGCTGGTTCAAACCCATGCCGCCCGCCTCGCACGCAAGCTGCCCTCGCAAGTTTCCTACGACGAAATCTGCAGCGCCGCCTTTGATGGTCTGATCGAAGCCGTCGAAGCGTATGACCCGGAACGCAAGGCCAAGTTCGAAACTTTCTGCCAGCAGCGCGTCTCCGGCGCGGTAATGGACTGGCTTCGCAGCCTCGATCCTCAAAGCCGAACCGTCCGAACTTTCGAAAAGAAGCGCATGATGATCAAGGAGTCGATGGGCTGCGACCTTGAATTCTGTCCAACGCAGGAAGATGTGGCCAAAAAACTCGACATGAGCCTCGACCGTTATGACTACCTCTCCCGCCTTTCGCAACTGGGCAAGGAAGTCCATTTCTCGGCCATGGAGCCGGCCGGCGAGCGGCGCCAACTTGGCACTTCCCAAACGTGGGACATCCGCGACGGCAAGACCGACGACCCCGCGGTCAAGGTTACGCGCCAATTATTAGCCGACCACATCACCAAAGGCCTCGCCCGCGAAGAAAGACTTGTGCTCGTCCTATACTATTTCGAAGAAATGACCATGGCCGAAATCGGCAGTGTCCTCGACCTGTCCGAATCGCGGGTAAGCCAGATCCACAAAGAGATTCTGAACCGTCTGCGCGCCAAATTCCGCGGAACTCTCTGCGAAGAACTGGTTGCTTAGCCTGCGCCCCCGTGGGTCGTTGAGAGGCGATAATCTTCCCATTATAGTAGCAGTTGGTGAGTTCAGCTCCATCACACGCCGCCGAGGATCGAGTTGCCCCGGTAGGCCAGCCCAACGAATCAACCCGGCGGAGCCGCAGTGACCTCCAGGCCGCAGATTCAGCGGGTTTGAGCACGTGGGAGGGCTTCTCATTCGGACTGGCTCACCGCGCCGCCTCGTTTCTCCTGGCCATCCTGGGAATAAGAGGGTTGTATTTGCTCGGTCGCGCATTCGGCACGATCGAATGGACGATCAACTTCAAGCGGAGGCGCCGCTTCGCCCGCGCCCTCGGCCAGGTGATTCGGCCGCTCTCTGCGGCCACCCGACGCAAGCACACCCGCGAGCACTTCATGCAGACGCGGTGCGACAAGCTCTACTACCTTGTCTTCGATCGCATTCCGCGAGACGCCGCCCTCGCAAGCCTCACCATCAGCAACCAGCCTTTGCTCGACCGTGCCCTGGCCCGCGGCAACGGCGTCTATCTCGCACTATGCCATCACGGTCCGCTTCACGTGGCTGCAATGCTCATGGCACTCCGCGGCTACAAAGTAGCGGGCGTGCGCGACCGCCGCGAAGGCGCCATGCGGCGCTATGTGCAAGCTTTGTACGATCGAAAGTATCCTGAATTTGGCCGCATGCGCGTCATGTACGCCGATCGCTTTCCGCGCGAAATCTACCGCTGCCTCAAGGACGGGTTTGTGCTTGGCAGCGCCATGGACGTTTCCCGGGTCCGCGACTCCCGCCAGCGCAGCCACGAAGTCAATATCTTCGGCCACCCCCAGGTGTTCCTCACCGGCCCGCTTCGAATCGCAATCCGCTGCAAAACGCCGGTTTTGCAGGCTTTTATTCTTCCGCATCGAAATTTCTGTTACGAACTAGCCATCGTCGAGTCCCTCTATCAACTCGAAACGGAGGCTGACGAGGAGTCAACCGTGGCTCAAGCAATTACACGGTATGCGCACAATCTGGAGGAATATGTGACCGCTCATCCCGCCCTGCTGACGAGGACCTAGCCTTCCGTCCACCGGATAAATTCCCGGCCTGCGAGCGCCTCAAAACGCCCGCAAGCCAGGTAAGAATGCCAATGAAAACTAGCGGTTCGACGCGCCGCCTGAGCCGCTGGATCCGCCGCCTCCGCTGGAACCGCCTCGGCCTGAACTCCCGCCGCTGCTTCCACCAGAGCTACCGCCTGAACTGCGATTGCTGGAGGAACTACCGCTCGAGCCTTTTCCGGATGAGCCGGCGAATTGGCCGAACTCGTCGCGCTGTTGCGATTGAGCGGATACCTCTCCGCCCTTGACCCGATCTTTGTGGCTCAAATTGTTGGCCGGGTTATTTCCCCCTTGGGAACGATTTGACGAGCCCCCGCCCGATGTGCCGCTGGAGCCCCCTTGCCCCCCTCGTTTGGATGAACCGCCGCTATTCCCGCCACCCTGGTTTCCTTGTGCCATTGATCAGTCCTCCTGGAGACCCCGACTACCGCGCGCCCGGCCAGGGGTCGCTAAACCGAGCGCTCTAGGGAACGCCCTTTGCGTCGTTGGTCTTTTTTAGGTCGCGGGCGATGAACGGTGAGTGAACTCTCCATGTACCGCCCACATCTTAAAAATGTGCAAGAAAACGTATTTTTTCACGAAAATGAGGCCGGTTCTGCATGAACCGCAATAAGAGCTAAGATGCCGACGGACGCCAGTGCCATGCCCGTGTCGCTTATTCCCAGGAATTTTCTTTGAAATTCCTGCTCAATTTCCCGATACTGCTTCCCAGTGTTCTGTCGGGGAACACATCACTTCAGGGCAGCGTTGGAGGGTAGGATATGAAACTTGCAGAGCGGGCAGCCATTCTATGTCTTGGTTTTTGCGTCCCGGCCATCGCCGCGACAGTGACCATCGAACCGGTGATTCGCAGCCTCAACTCGGGACGGGACGCGGTGCCCGGTCGCCTGGCGCCCTTTGTCTTTCGTGGCGATAATCCCGTGTTGCCCCCGTCCGTCAACGACGCGGGCCAATTGGTTTTCCGCGCTCGGAGCGCTTCCAGCGTGGACAACAACGTCGGCGCTGCGACGGGCATCTACGTCAAGCGACCCGGATTCCCCCTCACCGTGCTGGTGGATACGACCGCCGATGCGCAGGGCAATCCCACTTTCGCGGTGCCAGGTCGTCCGGCAAACACGCGATTTGCATCCTTCAGTCCCCCGCTGCTTAATAACGCGGGGGACGTGCTTTTTCTGGCGTCTTTTTCAATACCAGGCCAATCCACTGGATCCGGTTCGGGCTATTATTCCGTCAAGGTTTCAGGCGGCATGCTCGTCAAAATAACCGACACGTTTACCTCGGTCCCCGGTTCTCCTACGACGACGTTTCGCAACTTGCATCGGGACTCGCGGCCGTTCCCATC
>JBKJYI010000373.1:0-5858 GCA_046715855.1 Phycisphaerae bacterium | reverse complement strand
CCCGGCACGCGTGAGCGCCTTTTGTACGGCCGGGATGGGGCCCAGCCCCATGCATGATGGGTCCACGCCCGCAGTTGCAGACTGGCCCACAATGGCCAGAACCGGAAGACCCAGACGCTTGGCCCTTTCCTCACTGACAATTAGCAACGCTGCTGCGCCGTCGTTGATTCCTGACGAATTGCCAGCCGTCACCGTGCCGTCTTTGGCGAAGGCCGGTGGAAGCTTGGCAAGCTTTTCCATGGTGGTATCGGGTCGAGGGTGCTCGTCGCGGTCCACGATAATTGCTTCACCTTTTCGCTGCGCGATCTCGACGGGCACAATTTCGTCGCGAAATCGGTTGGCCTCCATGGCGGCCTTGCAGCGCATCTGGGAATCGAGGGCGAAGCGGTCCTGCTCCTCGCGGGTGAGCTTGTACTTCCTGGCGACGTTTTCGGCGGTTTCGCCCATGGAATAAGGGTAATGAGCGGCCGCAAGTTTTGGGTTGGTGAAACGCCAGCCGATGGTGGTGTCGTACATTTCCGCCTGGCGGCCAAAAGCCTCCGCACTCTTCGCGAGCACGAAGGGTGCGCGGGTCATGCTCTCGACGCCGCCGGCAATCATCATGTCGCCGTGGTTGGCCTCGATCATGCGGGCGGCGATGTTAATGGCGTCGAGGCTCGATGCGCATAGGCGATTGACGGTCGAGCCGGGCACGGAGTCCGGCAGGCCCGCGAGCAATGCGGCCATTCTCGCGACATTGCGGTTGTCCTCGCCGGCCTGGTTGGCGGCGCCGAAGTAGACGTCGTCGATGAGCTTGGGGTCGATGCCCGTTCGCTCCACGAGCTTGCGAATCACCAGTGCGGCCAGGTCGTCCGGACGAACCGAACCGAGCGCCCCGCCGTACCGGCCAACGGGGGTGCGAATTGCGTCGATGATGAATGCTCTTCTCATGAAGGTAGGGTATAGGGTCTAGGGAGTAGGGTATAGGGTTTAAGAACTGAGTCCAAGGGGCCACCACCAGCGTCGAAGAGGAACGCGAAAACTGAGTGAGACTTGTTGGCTGCGGCTTCGCGGAGAATTAGCATGCCGACAATGAACGCGCGAAAAAAAAGGAGGCTGCTATGTGGCATAGAATTGTCCTGACATGTTTCATCTTGGTTTCAATTGTCGCCAAGCCTAAGGAGCCGGGGAAGGCGGCGGGGGGGACGCCCGATCCGAAGGCGATCGTGCAGAAGTCGGCGGAGGCGATGGAGAAGCTGAAGGTCGTGGCCTATGACCTGGAATACAAGGCCACGGGCTTTTTCCAATATTTCCTGCCGAATGTGTCGGGGCGGGTGGTCATGGGCAAGGAGGCGCCGGATCGCAGTTTTCATGGAGTGATCCCATGACCCACATGCTTTGTCGAAACAGAGTGGCGAATTACGTGAAATGGAAACGCGGCTTTGATTCGCATGCGGTCTCGCACCGGGCAACCGGGCTGAAGCTCGAGCGTATGTGGCGCGATGCCGCAGACAAGAACAACATTTTCTTTCTATTCGAAGTGACAAGCCTGAAAAAGGCCAAGGCGTTCATTTCAGCTCCTGAGGCCGCCGAAGCGGGCAGGAAATTCGGCGTGCTGGACGGCGAAATTCACTTTATCGTCGAGCATTCTCCGAAACAGACAGCCAAACGAGGAAAGAAGCGCTAGCGATCCTGCCATGCCCGATTCGGCATCCCAGCGCATCGAGAAGCTCCGCGAGGAAATCCGCCGGCACGATCATGCCTATTACGTGCAGGCCAAGCCGGTCATCAGCGACAGGGAGTACGACAAGCTTTTCGCCGAGCTGAAAAAGCTGGAGGCCGAGCACCCTGAACTCGTCACGCCAGATTCGCCGACGCAGCGTGTGGGCGGCGCGCCCATCGAAGGGTTTCGGCAGGTCGCCCACGCCATCCCTATGATGTCGGTGGACAATTCCTACGAGCCCGACGAGCTGCGCGAGTTCGACAAGCGCGTCCGAAAGGGACTTGGCGGCGACGAATACCGCTACATCGTCGAGCCCAAAATCGACGGAGTGGCCGTCTCGCTCACCTACGAGGAAGGCCGCCTTGCGGTCGCCGTGACGCGCGGCGATGGCCGCACCGGCGACGATATCACCCACAACGTTCGCACCATCAAGGCCGTGCCGCTGCGTCTGCATGGCAAAGAGGTTCCCCGTCTCATCGATGTCCGCGGCGAAATCGTCTGGCTCAATGCGGACTTTGAAAGGTTCAATGCCGAACTTATCAAGCAGGGAAAAGAGCCATTTGCCAATCCGCGCAACGGAACCGCGGGGGCGCTTAAGCAGCTTGATTCGCGCAACGTTGCCGGCAAAGGCTTGATCTTTCTCGCTCACGGTTTTGCCCGCATCGAAGGGATCAGAGCGGAATCGGCGTATGAGCTTTCGCAGTTGTTGCGCGAGTGGGGCGTTCCCACGGCCGATGCGGTGCTGCTCCATACAATCGACGAAGTCATTGAACGTTTGCCTCAGTGGGATGAGCGGCGGCGAAGTCTTCTTTTTCAGACCGATGGGCTGGTGGTCAAGCTCGATCGATTTGATCAACGCGATTTGCTCGGGTCCACCAGCCGGCATCCGCGATGGTGCATATCGTTCAAGTTCGCGCCGGAGCAGGGTGAAACCAAGTTGCACGGCGTCGATTTTACCGTCGGCAAAAGCGGGGCGCTCACGCCGCTTGCTCGATTGGAGCCCGTGCAACTTTCGGGGACGATCGTGTCGAATGCGGGCCTGCACAATATCGTGCAAATCGAACGACTTGGTCTTTGCGTGGGCGACACGGTCCTGGTCGAAAAGGCTGGCGAAATCATTCCGCAAATTGTCCGCGTTGTGGAGCACAAGGGCGGCCCGGCCGTGAAGGTGCCGAAGCGATGCCCATCGTGCGGAACTCCGCCGGTGTTCGACAAGCCCGAACCGGGCATGCAGGCTTACCGCTGTGAAGACGCCGCCTGCGAAGACGCGTACAAGACGAAAACCGCCAAGGCCGGCGCAAAGATCAAGAAGTGCATCCGTTGCGGAAGTGAGGTTCGCTTCGTCGAAAACCTTCCCACGCTGCGCTGCCTCAACGCCGACTGCCCGGCACAATTCCTCGAGCGCCTGTACCATCTTGCCTCGCGCCATGCGCTGGACATCGCCGGACTTGGATACTCGACCGTGGGAGTGCTGTTGCAGCACGGGCTGGTCAAATCCGTGCCGGAACTTTTCCGCCCGCAGGAGTGGGTCGGACGTTTATTGCAAATAGAGGGGTTCGGGGACAAGAGCGTAAATATCCTGGTGGACGGTATCGAGAAGGCCAAGTCGAGGCCCCTTTCTCGCTGGCTCGTCGGCCTCAATATCCCCAACATCGGTGCGGCGAACGCCGAGGCGCTGGCGGAGCGCTTTCCGATCATTGATGACTTGATGGTTGCCAGTGTCCGCGACATCCATGCCGCCCTTCGCAAAAAGGAACTCGAAGAAGGCATCGAAGAGACGCCGGGCCTCAAGATCGCACAGGGCGTGCGGGATTTCTTCGATAACCCTTCGACGCAGGCAATGATTGGTGACCTGCGCCGCGATCCGGCAATCCATATGAGCCAGCCGCTGGTCCAGAAAACGGCTAATGACGGCCCGCTGGCGGGCAAGACCGTCGTCGTTACCGGAACATTGTCGAGCATGAGCCGCAGCGAAGTGCAGAATGCGATCAAGGCGCTGGGCGGCAAGGTGGCCGGCAGCGTGAGCAAGAAAACCGATTTCGTGGTGCATGGCGAGTCGCCCGGCACGAAGCTGGACAAAGCCAGGGAGCTGGGCGTGCCGACTCTCGATGAGCCGGGGTTCCTTAAGCTCATCGAAAGGACGGGATAATCTTTGCTTTCAGTCGCAAGGGTGAGTCACCAGATCCTGCTTGGAGGCGGGGGCGAGCAGGTCGAGGCCGCGGCGTATGGGGATGGGCTCGCCGGTTTCGCAATCCTCGACGTAGTGCGTCACCACGTGAAGGGCGTCGCCGTCGGCGACGGTTCCAGGGGCGTCGAGGGGGTTGGGAACTTTTTTTACCATTCGCGGTTTTTCGCCGGGTCGAACCAACCAGAATCTCGTTGGCAAGGTTTGTGCTCCCTTCGCGATTTCAAGCAATTCATGGACCATCGAACACCACCATTTCCGTTCGCGGATCGGGTGACTGCATCCGCACGATTCTGGAGAATTTTCGTTCGCCCATTTCTGGATGGAACATTTCAGCATAGTCCCTCATAGACCGGCGAATCAACATGAAATCGCGTCCACTGCTCGGCCGGCGTTGAAGTGAAACTTGCAGATCGCTTTGTTCTAGCAATTTTTGTTTTTTGCGCGGTCCGGATCATTGCTGCGGCTCCAAATCGCGGGAAGGCAACAAGGCAACAAGGCAACGGGGCAGCAAGGCAACGGGGCAGCAAGGCGGGAGCAGAAAGCAGAAAGCAAGAAAAAGTGCATCGGGGTGCGGGAAGCGGGTTCCGGGATTCAGATATCGGTGAGTCACACATCGTGCAGCCTCCGTGGGCGGAGCTTCCGCCTTCGTGAGAACATAACATGTGCGGCGCGCGGAATTGGACGTGAAATTGAGAACAATTCTTGCGAATTAAAGTCGGCAACGAAAGCGCGTGAAATTACGTGCCAAGTTGGATTACAGCGCGACCTGGGACGCCCGGCCCGGAATCAAACGACGCGAAGTCGTTCTGGTAATCGCAGGCCCCACGGGAACCGATCGTCGCGACCCCATCCATCGCTAGCGCGATGGGTGAACCACCCGTCCAGTAAAGCATGGCGATCTAGCTTGATGAGGGCCGCCAGTTTGTCCAGGTCATTGATGGCCATATCGTCCCCCAAATTCACGCCGAGTTTGTCGAGCTCTACCCCTGGTCATACTGGCTCAGACGATCCCTGTTGATTCCATGCGGCGAGCAGATTTTCAATCTCGGCAGGGTCAACCGGCTTCACCATATGCGCATCGAAGCCCGCCTCGCGTGCCAATTGAACGTCGCTGTCCTGCCCGTATCCCGTAATCGCGATCAGCCGCGTGTTCCTTAGTGCCGGGTCCGCGCGGATACGGCGGGTGATTGCGTAACCATCTAATCCCGGCAGCCCGATGTCCAGCAATACCGCGTCGGGTCGCCAGGACTCGGCGGTCTGCAGCCCTGCGGTCCCCGTGTACGCCGTCTGCACGGCATACCCTTGATACCTCAAGTAGTGGGCCAGCATCGTGCATCCGTCGATGTTGTCATCAACGATCAGCACGCGCATATCCTTCGCACCCTTTGTGGTGTGTGGAGCTTCAGGCGTTTCCGATACGTTGTCGGGGGCCGCTGCAAGCGGCATAGTTACGATGAACTCACTACCTTGCCCCAGCCCCGCGCTGTCCGCGGACACTGTTCCGCCCTGCAGCTCCACCAGTCGTTGCACAAGGCTCAGCCCGATGCCCAACCCGCCTTGCGCGCGATCAAGCGCTCGATCCGCCTGGGTAAAAAGATCGAAGATGCGCGGCAGCAACTCCGCAGCGATCCCGATGCCCGAATCGCGAACGCGCAAGATCGCACGATCGTCTTCACGATCCAGTATAATCTCGATGCGGCCGCCTTCGTCCGTGTACTTGGCAGCGTTGGTAAGCAGATTCACGACGACCTCCTCCAACCGGGTCGGGTCGGCGTGGATCCAAAGCGGTTCGTCGGGGAGCCTGAGCGACACGGCGTGCCGTTGGCGGTCGATGAGCGGGCGGGACGTCTGCAGGCTGTGCTGTACGATTTGGCGCATGTCCACGATTTCGGGGCGCATCTTGATCTTCCCCGTGGCAACCCGCGAGATCTGCAGGAGGTCGCTCACCAGCCTCGTGAGGTTCGTCAC
>JBKJYI010000372.1:0-5818 GCA_046715855.1 Phycisphaerae bacterium | reverse complement strand
GCCGGTCGCCCCGCTGGCGCTTCCCTGAGTCTGTGGATTGGGCCCGGCCAGGTGTGGCTTCTCGTGCGAAAATCGTTTGTAAGAACCCCCCGGCCAGGGAGTTGGGGCGTGTCGATCACGCGGCGGGCAATTGCCTAACTTGCCATCATCATACGGCGAATTAAAAGTGTCCGGGCAAGTCCCCCTACCGATGTGGCGACCTCACTTCGACGTTTACTGGTTGAACCAATTTTTTTCGGCTTCCGCCTATGACAGGCCGCGACTGGCGACAAATAAAACGATCGCCACTTCACAAAATCATGTTTACCATAAGTAATTATGATGTATACAGTTATGAATCCGAAGAAGAAAAATAAACAGGGCCGTTTTTTATTGACAGGCAAGCCGCAACGCGATACAAATTCAACGGCGAACGATGAAGTAAAACCTTGCGGTCGCTTGTCGATCGCGTTTACAACATGCGGCTTCTTAGCCGTGGCGAACTTCCGGGGTCGTGGCTTTGCTGCGATCCCGGAAGTTTTTTATGATCGCTCGCACCTCATGACCCCAACTCATTCACCATCCGCAACGCGGCGAATCATCCAGACCGGCGTCGTCGTAAACAATCCCACCATTTGTCGCGATCATCATCGAATGACTATCAGCCTGCCTCATTTCGAAGATGCGCAGCCAGGACAGTTCGTGCACCTCTGTCCAGCCGACACCGGTTCGGAGGCATATCGCGCGAACGATGATCCCTGGTCGACTTCGCACGATTCGTGGTGGAACGATCTGCAGTCCCCGTTGCTGCGCCGAGCGTTCAGCGTGGCCGAACTCTCGCGCGGCGCGGACCACGTGGACGTCGATGTCATGTACCGCGTCGTCGGAACCGCAACGCGCTGGCTGGCATCTTTACGAGCGGGTGCCGCGATCAGTGTGATGGGGCCGCTGGGCCAACCCTTTCCCATTGCAGCAGACAAACCGATTGCCTGGCTCGTCGCCGGCGGCGTGGGACTCCCGCCTCTGCTTTGGTTGGCCAAAGCGCTGGCCGAAAACAAAAAGCAGACAATCGCGTTCTGCGGGGCGCAGTCGCGCGACCTCTTGGCGCTGACGCTCGATGACGGAGTGCCTCCGGCTGTTGATGCGCGATTGGCGACAACGAGTGCCCGCGAGTTTGCAAACGTGGGTGCGCCCGTCGTAATCAGCACGGACGATGGCTCGTCAGGTTTTCGCGGACATGTTGGTGCGGCTCTCACCGCGTATGCCGCGGCCAACCCGGTGCCGCATGATTCTGTCGTCGTGTACACCTGCGGGCCCGAACGCATGATGCGATTTGTCGCCGATTTTTGCGCTGCATGCGACTTTGAATGTTTCGTCTGCGTCGAGCGGAACATGGCCTGCGGAACGGGCATGTGTCAATCCTGCATTGTGCCAGTACATGACACAAGCGACGCCGAGGGATGGCGCTACCGGCTTTGCTGCACCGAAGGACCGATATTTGATGCCCGCGCCGTCATCTGGGACTGACATTCATCCGAGACGTTGTCGTCCTCAACGGCAACATCGGCGGGAATTTGCTCAAAGGATTGTTGCGGAGGATCCACGATGTCAACCGGGATTCTCCGCGGAGCGAACTCGTGCGAGGCCTCGCGAATTCGCCGATCGAGCGTAACACCGCGGCGCTTGCGGCGGCGCTCTTCCGCCCGGCGCACACTCAGGTTCATCAATGCGGCCGTCCCGTTTGGATCTTCGCGAAGCACCGGCGACCGATGCCCCTCGGCGAGCACCGACAAAATACGATCCACAGACTCCGACTCGTAACCGCGCAGCAGATCAGGGCGCAACGGCCAGCGTGACAACCGGCCCCAAGTATCGATCGTGCGGCGAAAACTCTGGCGAACCGTCAGCGCATTCATGCCATTGAACAAAACCCGATTCATCGGAAACGACAGCAGCGTGTCGGTAAGGTGATGTTTCATCTCGAAGTGGTGGTGCGCGTGGTCGGTGTCGAGAACTTCCTGCAGCCGGACCCAGGTGGGCTCAGCCTGCGCGGAGTCGGCCCGCAACTCCCAATAGAGATGACCGAAATTCTGTGAACTCTTGCTCGTGGCGATCTGATGCGGGACGTATTTGCCATGCGCAATGGTGTCCGCAGCGAGGTGCGACAGATATCCATAGGCGAAAGCCTGCGCACGTTCGTCTTCGGCGGTTTCAAGCAGTCGAAAGCCCGTCGACCAGTGATGGCAAAACTGCTTGACGCGGCTCCAGCGTTTTGCGAACACGACGTCCGCGGCGATGCTTCCATAGAGATAAGACAGTCCATGTCGCCCAAGGATCGCCGCGACCGCGCCAGGAAGGACGGAAAGCTGCGCAAGTGCTGACTCGGCCAGGCCAATGTGAGTGGCCGGCCCCCAGGCGTAAACGACTTCACTAACTCCAAAAAACGCGATCAACCCAAAGATCGCCGTTTTGAATTTACCCATACGAACTCCCCAACAGGGCACTCTGCACTCGCTCCCAGCCTCCGTGCTATCATAATGATACGGTTTGGATGAGCCCCGGTTGCGCTTAATCCCTTGACCTCCGCAGATAACTTGATAAGCTGGCTAAAGGAAGTTCTTATAATAGACCCGATCTAAAGGCAGAGCACCGTCACGCGAAAATCTTGAAATTCCGACTTCATCTTTCAATTCGTGGGAGTTCGACATGGCTGTAGCGAAAGCGAGACGCATTCGACACGCTTCTCCACGCCCCGATCCTGCTAACTCGGCCCGGCAGACCATTCCCAAGGCGCCTACCGGCATCACCGGTTTGGACGAAATTACTGGCGGCGGCCTGCCCAAGGGCCGCCCGACCCTGATTTGCGGAAGCGCTGGCTGCGGTAAAACGCTCATGGCCATGGAATTCATCGTCCGCGGCGCGGCACAGTTCGATGAGCCCGGCGTCTTCATGACTTTCGAGGAAAGCCCCGAAGAGCTGGCCCAAAACGTCAAGTCGCTCGGTTTTGACCTGAACGAGCTGGTCGACCAAGGCAAGCTGGTGCTCGACTACGTTCACGTCGAGCGAAACGAAATCCAGGAAACCGGTGAATACGACCTCGAAGGCTTGTTCATCCGTCTTGGCCACGCCATCGACTCCATCGGTGCCAAGCGCGTCGTGCTCGACACCATCGAGACCCTGTTCGGCGGACTTGATAACTCCTCGATTTTGCGAGCCGAGCTGCGCCGTTTGTTCCGTTGGCTGAAGGATAAGGGCGTTACCGCGGTCATCACCGGCGAGCGTGGTGAAGGCCAACTGACCCGTCAGGGGTTGGAGGAATACGTCTCCGACTGCGTCATTCTCCTCGACCACCGGGTGGCGGGTCAGATTACCACTCGCCGTCTCCGGATCGTCAAATATCGCGGCTCAATCCACGGCACCAATGAGTACCCGTTCCTCATCAGCGAGGACGGCATTTCCGTGCTGCCCATTACTTCACTCGGACTGCGCCACATCGCTTCCGCCGAAAGAATCACGAGCGGAGTTCCGGAATTGGACGAAATGCTCGGCGGCAAGGGATACTTCAAAGGCAGCACCGTGCTGGTGTCGGGCACCGCCGGCGTCGGCAAGACCAGCTTGGCGGCCCATCTTGCGGATGCGACCTGCCGGCAAGGCAATCGCTGCATTTACTTCGCCTTCGAAGAGTCTGAGTCGCAGTTGATCCGCAACATGCGCTCCATCGGCGTCGACCTGGAGCCTCACGTAAAATCCGGCCGACTCCAGTTCCACATGTCTCGTCCCTCGCTGCACGGCCTCGAAACCCACCTGGCCACCATGCACAAATCAATCAAAGAATTTGATCCGGCGGTCGTGATTGTCGACCCGATCTCAAACCTCATGGATGTAAGCTCGGCGGCCGAGTCCCAGTCCATGCTCGTGCGACTCATCGATTACCTGAAATTACAGCAGATTACCGCGTTTTTTACCAGCTTGACCAGCGGAGGCGACGCGTTTGAGCAGACCAACATGGGCGTTTCTTCGCTGGTGGATACATGGATTTTACTAAGGGATATCGAACTTGGCGGCGAACGTAATCGTTCGCTTTACATCTTGAAATCGCGCGGCATGGCGCATAGTAATCAGTTGCGCGAATACGTGTTGAGCAAAGACGGCGTCCGACTTCTTCAAGCCTACCTGGGGCCCGAGGGTGTGCTCACCGGCTCGGCGCGTTTGGCTCAGGAAAGCAAAGAGCGAGCCCAGGAGAGGTCGCGCGAAGAGGAAGTCCAGCGAAAGCTGCGCGATATTGAACGAAAGCGCCGCGTAGTTGAGGTGCGTATCGAAGAATTAAAAGCGGAATACGAGGCCGAGGCCGCCGAACTGGAAATGTTGGTGTCCCAGGATCGGGGCCGCTCCCAACAATTATTGGCTGACCGCGGCGACATGGCCAAAAGCCGCAAAGCAACCACGGAAATCAAGGACGAGAAGTTTAGGAACGGACGCGTGCGGAAATGATCAAGGCGGACAAGAAATCACCGGCGAAGCGCTCTTTAGCGAAGGAGCCCTCCGCACCTCGAAAAAAAGCCCCGGCGAAACCCAAAGCCGCAGCGCAAGTCGCAGGGTTAGAAGACCAGTGGTGCCTGCGACTGTACGTGGCGGGCCAGACACCAAAATCGATCGCCGCCATCGCTAATTTAAAGGCTTTCTGCAAAGAACATTTGGATGAACGATACGAAGTCGAGGTGATAGACCTGATAAAAGATCCGCAGCGGGCCCGTGTTGATCAGATCGTCGCCATTCCGACCCTGGTGCGGCGCATCCCCGCCCCGGTGAAAAAAATCATCGGTGACCTTTCGCAGAGGGAGCGCGTTTTGGTAGGATTTGATTTGCAGCCGAGGGGAGACGCCAGCGCGAAAGCCAGTTAACTATTTTGGTGTTCCGCCTGCGTCTCACGATTCACTCGGTCAGGTATGCGTTTCGGGGGGTATTTCAGCAGGAGAGTAGCCATGCCACAATTGAATCGTGACAACATCCTGGACGACTTCAATCTTGATGAATATGTTGAAGGCCCTGCGGCGATCGTCAGGGCCATCCGAGGCGGCGAAGTGGATGCCTTCGTGGTCTGCGAGCCCGATAGCGACCGGGTGTACACGCTCGGAAATGGTGAGCCGCCCTACCGTCACATCATCGAGGAAATGAAGGAAGGCGCAGCTCTTCTCAACCAGGACGGCGAAATCCTTTTCTGCAATTCGTTTCTCGCCAGCCTCGTGGGCATTCCGTCCGATGAGGCGTTCCTCGCGCCGGCCAGTGAGTGGGTCAAGCCCGAGCATCGCGCTGCACTGCGCGATTGCCTCGAAAAAGGGAAATGCCACCACGCCAATGTCGAACTTGAGATTCAGTCCAAGAGCGGCGGTACCACCCCGGTCATGTTTACGGCCAGCCCAATTTCCGTAGACGGCGCGGTCGTTATCTGCGCCATCGTGACGGACCTTTCTCTCCAGCACACGACCGACAGCGAACGCGCCGCGCGCAATGAGGCCGAGCGGGCCAACCGCCTCAAGGACGAGTACCTGGCCACGGTATCGCACGAGCTGCGCAACCCACTCAACGTCATCGTCAACTGGGCGACGCTCATGCGCACCAAGAAGCTCAACGCGGGCGCCGTTGCCCAGGGACTCGAAGCCATCGAACGCAGTGCGCGGGTTCAGGCCAAGATTATCGACGATCTGCTGGACATGAATCGGATCAGCTCCGGAAAGCTCCGATTGGAAATCGAAGCATTCGATCTTTCCACTGCGGCGCAGGCCGCACTGGAAACAATCGTCGCCGCAGCGGATGAGAAGAAAATTGATGTCCGTGTAAC
>JBKJYI010000371.1:0-4910 GCA_046715855.1 Phycisphaerae bacterium | reverse complement strand
TGCTGGAAGGAAAGCTTCCAAAAAACTGGCAGCGCGATTGGCTTGAGCGTCAGCTTCTGCCGCCGTTGGACAATAACGTTCAATGTGGCAACTCGTTGATCGACTCAACTGACTTCGATCAATGGTGCGTCGAGAAACACGGCGGCTTGTTCCCGCTTGACGACGATCTTCGTTTCCGCATCAATCGTTTCGATTGGAAGAGTCGAATGAGAGGCTTTGGCCGCATTTTGGATGAGGAAGCCATCGAGAAGCGAGGTCGGATCGGGTTCGATTGCATCATCGGCAATCCCCCGTACATCCGCGTGCAAGAATTGAACAAATGGGCACCTGAAGAATGCGAATTTTACAAATGGCGATACAAAAGCGCCGCTAAAGGCAATTACGATATCTATGTCGTGTTTACCGAGAAGGCGCTCGCGCTCCTCGCGCCCAGCGGCCTCCTTGGTCTCATCATGCCCCACAAATTCTGGCAGGCCAAGTATGGTGAAGGCTTGCGAGAGGTGATCGCAAATGGCAAGCACCTATCGTCACTAATCGACTTCACTCACAACACCGTCTTCCGCGATGCTTCGATTTACACGGCCATCCATGTGTTAACAAAAGCTGCGAACAATTCCGGTAGAGTATCGGTCACGCGCATCAATGCGTTGACCGATGGCCCCGTACAACTTGGGGCGGCCGAAGCAAGATTCGCCGTTGACGGAGTCCATCTATTTTCCACGACACATCCAGAAGGAGCAGAGCCTTGGACTATTTTTCCACCTGAACAGGCGGCGCGTATAGATCAACTAAAAGCAACAACCATAATCAAGTTAAGTGATATTGCCCAGCGCATGGCCCAAGGGATTCGCACAAGCATGAACCCCGTTTACGTCCTAACTCGATCCAGCAGACACCCGAATCGATTCGTCTCAGAACATCTCGGGAGGGAGGTTAGGTTGGAACCCGATCTCTTGCTTGCATTTCTTGAAGCTAGCCAAATGCGCCGGTACGAGATTGAGTCGACGCCCCATGTAGTACTGGTTCCGTACTACACGTCCGGCGAGGATTGCGGCGACCTCATCCCACAGAGGATTTTGGAAAACGATTTTCCCGCAACATGGGCTTATTTGAAAGCATGCGAGAAGCCGCTTCGCGCACGCGAGAACGACAAGATGGACTCCGACGAGTGGTATGGTTACGTATATCCTAAGAATCTTCAAGTCATGAGTGCCCCCAAGATTCTTGTCCCCGACATTCTGGAGACCTCAACGTTCTCCTTAGACAAAGACGGTAACTTCGCCTTTGTCAGCGGCTACGGTATAACACTGAAGCCCAAGTATGTTGAGCACACAGATTTTATTCTTGGCATATTGAACAGTAAGCCACTTGGCGATTTCTTAAAGGCCGTATCGACTCCGTTGCGCGGCGGTTGGTATCGCCCATTTCCGCAGTTTATGAAGCAAATCCCAATCAAGCTCCCAACGACCGCCGCAGAACGTGGGCTTTCAAATCGCATCACCGAATCAGTGCGCATTATCATGGACACAAAAACAAAACTGCGCTTACCAAGCCTTTCCGACCGTGAGACAAGATCACTCGAAGCGGGAGTGGAGACCCATGAACGCCGCATAGACGAAGCGGTCTTCGAGCTATACGGCGTCGATGGCTTGCCAAACAATTGACCTACCGTTTCCTCGACCTGTTCGGGCGCTGCGTCAACGCCGATGCAGCTGCGGACTTTTCCGCCTTGGTCGATTGGGGGTCCCGCAGAACCTTGCTCGCTGCGGCTGCCGCCCGTGCTGATGTAACCTCGTTATTTTTCTTCGCCATGACCTTCAATCTCCCAGGCGAGCGTCCAAACCGGACGACTGGCCTATGAGCAGAGTATAGGCCTGCGTTTTCGGACTTTCAACCTCGACCCACAAGATATTGTATGAAGACAGCAACAAATGTGGATATGTTGGAAAAAGTGAATTTCTCGAATCTGCGCGCAAAGCAATCTTCGATCTAAAATCCAGCTTTGCGCTGATCGCCCTTTCACGACAAAATGCGCGCGCTATCGATGTTATGTATGTTGTGATGCGCAGAATGGGTCCAACCAATGCTTGGCAGAGTAAGGCCACAATCGACCTACCACCTGTAGTCGTATGCTGGAGAAAACACACCCGCCAAAAACCGTACTTTTCCAAACGAACCCATTGTCAATTTGGGCCACTCGTCCCGCCGCCTGTTTCTGCGACTTCTGTGCCTTCGGTGGATAGGGAACAATTGAGCAAAAAAAAGATGACAGAACAAATCCAATTTCCGCCCTTTCCCCCTTTGCAACCGCGGTCGGGGGTTGGCCTTCCTTCGTGCCTCCACGCATTCATGTTCAACACCCGGACCCCGAATCCCGAATCCCGATTCCCGGCCTCTCTCCCCCCCGAAATGAAATTTGATGGATCGAACCCATCTTTCAACACAAATCCGCGTTCTCTCACTCCAAACGCCGATTTCGACCCTTCGTCTACCCCCTCGTGGAGCCTTCTTCCCGGCTTCGCGCAACCTTCCCCGCGCCTTTCCCCCCCTTTAAAGGGGGGTCGGGGGGTTGGCCTTCCCTTCGTGCCTCCGTGCCTTCGTGCCTCTCCATTTGGACTTTTCGCACCCTCATTCGACAATGACCCCGATGCCACCAGCTCACCGTCCCATCGTCCTGATCATCCGCGACGGCTGGGGGGCCAATCCCCATCCCGAGTGGAACCACGCCAACGCCGTCTACCTCGCCCGCAAGCCGGTGGACGACCGCCTCATGGCCGACTACCCGCACATCCAAATCCGCACCTGCGGCAACGACGTCGGCCTGCCCGACGGCGTCATGGGCAACAGCGAAGTCGGCCACCAGAACATCGGCGCCGGCCGCATCGTCGAGCAGGAACTCATGCGCATCACCGGGCGGATTCGCGACGGCTCGTTCTTCGCGAACCCGGTGCTGGTCGAGGCCTTCGCGCGGGCGCGAAAGAGCGGCGGCGCGGTGCACATTCTGGGCCTGTGCAGCAATGGCCGCGTGCACAGCGACCTCGAGCACCTTTACGGCCTGCTCGAGATGAGCAAACGCCTCGGCTTTCCCGGCGACCGCGTCTTCGTCCACGCCATCACCGACGGCCGCGACACGCCGCCGAACTCCGGCCTGAACTTCGTTCGTGACGTGGAGGCTCGCTGCAAGGAAGCGGGCGTGAACCCGGTGGCCTCGGTGATCGGGCGCTACTACGCCATGGACCGCGACCACCGCTGGGAGCGGACGCAGAAAGCCTACCGCACGCTGGTCGATGGCGAAGGCCGAACGTTCGCGACCGCCACCGAAGCCATCGAGCACTATTACGCCAACCCCAGCGAAGAATCGCGGCGCGGCGACGAGTTCATCGTGCCCAGTGTCATCCCGTGGCACGGGGAGGCCGCGAAAGTTCGCGATGGCGACTCGGTCATCTTCTTCAACTATCGCGGCGACCGCCCGCGCCAGCTCACCAAGGCTTTCACGCTCGACCTGTTCCCCTATCCCGAGCCTGCCAAGGACAAGGCCATCATCGGCTTCAATCGCGGCCAGAAATTGGATCTCTACTTCGTCACCATGACCGCCTACGAAGAGGGCTTGCCGGTTCACGTGGCGTACGACAAGCCCGCGAAGATGACCGACATCCTCGGCGGATATCTCGCGGATCGAGGCCTGCGGCAATTTCGTACTGCCGAAACCGAGAAATACGCCCACGTCACCTTTTTCTTCAACGACTACCGCGACGACCCCTTTCCCGGCGAAGAACGCCTGCTGATTCCCTCTCCGCGCGACGTGTCGACCTACGATCACAAACCGGAAATGTCCGCCCGCGAAGTCACGGCCGCACTGCTCGAACGAATCACCACCGGCGTGGATGATTTCATCCTCGTGAATTACGCCAACCCCGACATGGTCGGCCACACCGGCAACCTGCAGGCCGCAATCCGCGCAGTGGAAACCGTGGACGAATGCGTCGGCAAAATCGTGGACGCGGTGCTGGCACGCGGCGGCGGCCTCATCGTGACCGCCGATCACGGCAACTGCGAGCAAATGATCGACCCCGCCACCGGCGGACCGCACACCGCTCACACGACGTACGATGTAGAATTGATCGTCGTAGACGAACGTTATCACGGCCGGCGACTTCGCTCCGGCGGCCGCCTAGCCGACATCGCCCCGACCGTCTTGGAGTTGATGGGCCTGCCAAAACCCAAGTCGATGAACGGCACTTCGCTGTTTGCCATCCCGGCGGAAGTCCCGTAGGGACGCATGATAATAGCCCAGCGTTTCAACGCTGGGTAACAAGACGAATCATCTCCAAGAGTGCCGTAGGAACGACTGACTCACTTGATCCGAAAACGTAAAGGATCTTGATGGGTTAGCGAGATCGACGCGTGCGCAAAAGGACCAGGAAAATGGGTACTCCTATGATGGCGGTCACGACTCCGATCGGAAGCGTCGCACTCCCCAACTGCTTCCCAGTCAGCGCGCCGACCGCGCGCATCGAAAGCTGCGATGCCCAGTCGCACACGATCAGAAATGCCCCGCCCGCAAGCCCCGATGCCGGAATCATGATTCGGCAGTCCGAGCCAAACAGCAGAGTGACAATGTGTGGCACTACCAGGCCCACAAATCCGATGGGCCCGCACTGGGCCACGACCCCGGCTGTCGCCAGCGTGCAAACCAGAACGCAAACAATCTGCAGCACTCGCACGTTGACTCCGCGCGAGGCCGCCATCTCTTCGCCCAAACGATATTGGTTGAGCGCCCGCCCGCTCAGCGTGAGCACCACCCACGCCGGAACGATGAGCGGCAAGAGCAACGCGCCCTCAATGGTCCGTACGGGATCAAGCGAGCCCATCATCCAGCGCACGATAAAAAAGGTCTCCCGCTCATTGGA
>JBKJYI010000370.1:0-2871 GCA_046715855.1 Phycisphaerae bacterium | reverse complement strand
GGCCTTCAGGCAGATCGTTTCCAGATCGAGGGGGATAGCCGGATTCTCGCTTCGCAGTGGTCGCGGCTCTGTACTTAGAATCTTGCCGATCACGCGCTCGCGGGTTTCGCCGGGATACGGCGGCGTCAGCGTCAGCCATTCGTACATGGTCGCGCCGAGAGAATAAATGTCCGTGCGGTGATCAACGGCGTTGGGGTCGCCGGTAATTTGCTCGGGTGACATGTAGAGCGGCGAACCGAGCACCTCGCCGGTCATGGTCACCCCCGGTTGCTCCATGAGCCGGGCGAGGCCAAAGTCGGAAATCCGCAACCGTCCGTCGCGGCCAAACAACAAATTGTGCGGCTTGATATCACGGTGGACTACGCCGTTTTCGTGCGCGTAATCCAGCGCGTCGGCCACGTCGGCCAAATGGCGAGCTGCATGGTGGAAAAATTCATCGGAGCCAAAAGGCTGCTTCGTGCTTTGCTTCGTTCCGGAATCCCGTACCGATGAGCCGGATGAGCTCGCGGTCGAAAGCTTCTTTGTCGTGGCTTGCGCAGTCGCGCTTCGTTGCGGAAGCACAATCGTTTCCGACTGGTCGGGAACCGTTTCAGCGCGATGCTCAGCGCGCAGAGCATTAATTGTTGCGTGCAGACTTTCGCCCTCGACCATCTCCATCGCGTAAAAGTACGAGCCGTCGGCCTCGCCCTGCGCGAAGATCGGAACAATGTGCGTATGGTGCAGCTTGGCCGCCGCCTGCGCTTCTCGTCGAAATCGGGAAACGGCCTTGGACGTCGAGGCGATTTGCGGAGCCAGGACTTTCAGGGCGACTCTCCGTTGCAACGAAATCTGCGAAGCTTCGTAGACCGTGCCCATGCCCCCGCGGCCGATCTCCCGATGGATTTCAAAATCACCCAGAATCCGGGACGTGGATGCAGAGCTGGCGGGAGTAGAACCTGAGCTTGCGTTCACATTGGAATTTTGCGGGGTTTTCTGCAAGGTACGCTCAACTCCAACTCATCCAACGGGCTGGATCATTGTTTTAGACGCGGTAATAACCTTACCCTCTGCATCTAAGACGCTCGCACCCGGTCCAAGGTTTGCGATCGAACGAACTTTTCACGGCCGACATGTCCCGCAATTGTACCCTGATTCGAGCAGCTGATTGCCAATGATCTTTTTACCAACCGAATCGATCTTCCAAAATCGGCCATAACTCATTGGTGTACAGGTTTTTAGGTAGCGTTGCAACCAATTCGACCCCTACAAAAATGCTTTCGCCTGAACCCGACCATCATCGACGCGAACGCGCGCCCACTGCATGTTGCTGACTTCCCCTACCGAATTCTATTTCGCTTGTGCGACCGCGATATTTGGAAACATTCCCCTTGCGTGCATGCGGCCAAGCTCGACATAGCTTCTCACGACGTGATCAATAATAGCCAGGTCACTCTCCGTAGTCTGGCGGACGATTTTCCCCGGGATCCCCATGACCACCTGGCCGTCGGGTATCTTGGTGCCCGGGGTAAGTACTGTCCCGGCCGCGATAATGCACCGCTCGCCGATCTCGCAGCCGTCCAGGACGATTGCCCCGGTTGCGATTAACGTTCGCGACCCAACACGGCGGCAATGCACGACCGCCCGGTGTCCAATCCCCACCCCGTCGGCGATATCGAGCGGCACTCCCCGTTGGATGTGGACCACCGAACCGTCCTGGATGTTCACACGGGCACCGATCCGAATGGGTGCAATATCCCCCCGGATCATGACATGATGCATAACGGTGGACTGATCGCCGATGTGCACGTCGCCACCGACAAACGAGGTCTCGGCGATATAGACGTCTTTGCCCAGGACCGGTTTCATCAGCGACTCCACGGCGGCATTGTACCCCACGCCGCCAGCATCGTCCCACCGCTTTGGCGGTGTCTTGGCATGCTGGGCGCTTCCAACAGCAGAAGCGCGAATCGGCGTAAAAAATTTTTGGGGATTTAGGAGAAATACTCGTTGACAGCAGGCAGGGGCTTCGCTAGTATGCGTTTCGCAAATGAAGCTGCTCGGGATTGGGGGGATGGAGTCTCAACCTTCCTACGGCAAGCCCAAACATTGATCAGGTAGGGACGCAAGAAGCAGGCTGTTAACGTGCGCCTCAAGTGCGCCCGCGAAGGCCATGTTCTCCGGTGCCGGGGACAGGGGAATAGAAGCCCGCACCGTCGAGGACAAATTATTCTCTGGGAGGGGAAGAAAACAACCGGCGACGTGGCCAAAAGCCGCGGAGCCGGTTGTTTATTTTCGAATGGTAAAACGCCCGCTGACAGATTACGCAGGACCGACGTACGCGGTCTCCAACACTTCGGATCCGCTGGCCGTATTGATGTGCGTGGCCTTCTCACCCACCTTGCGATAGCCCAAATACTGTATGATTTCGAAGACCTCGGACCAACTTGGAAACGGTCTCTCGTTGATCCGCTTGTATTCGTCCATGGCCATGATGAATTCGAGCAGTTCGCCGGTAATTTCGCCTTCTTCGGCGGCCCGGCGCACCTCACCCCGCCGCCTCCCAGGTCCGCGGCGGCGATCCATCCCCGTTCGCCGCTCCGGCAGCCCGCCGGGTCGGCCTGTAGAGGGCGATGTTCTTCGTTCAACCGGTTCGGAATCGGGCAGCTTCATGCCCGTCCCATCGACTGGAATCCAACTCGTCTTGACTGTGAATTAAGGCCGCGTCAGGCAGACCGATAATGAGCGGGCGAATTTATTCCTCTTCTTCGTCCTCATCATCGTCGTCATCGTCGTCGTCCTCTTCCTCCTCGAACTCGTCGCCATCGCCGGGAAAGAAATCGTCTTCGTCCTCTTCTTCTTCGTCGTCGTCCTCATCGTCGTCGACAACGTCAT
>JBKJYI010000369.1:0-4773 GCA_046715855.1 Phycisphaerae bacterium | reverse complement strand
ACCGAGCAGGATTACCAGCAGCATGGAGGACCGGCAGGGTCGCATGGCGTGACCATGAGACATCTGACGGGCAAGACGCACATGATTGTCCTTTTCCAGCTTCAATCCAGCTCGGGGGGTCGCGGAGCGAAGAGCGGCGGGCTTTACAAGTACACCATCGAGAGCATCCTGCCTCACGAGCTCACTCATGCGGTGATCAATGAGTTCTTTTCGAGTCGCAAAGTGCCTCAATGGTTGCACGAAGCGGTGGCGGGACGCTTTGAGCAGACTCGCGATCACTATGGCGAAGCGGCGCGGCTTGCCCGCAAGGTGGTGGCGGGCGAGTACTTCCGGATGCGCGACCTTTTTACTCAAGAGGGGTATCCCGAGAGGATCAGCCTTTTTTATGAGCAAGCCGCGGTGGTGGTTTTGTATCTGTTTGAGACCGGGCCTGAGGCGATGCACGTTTTCCTGAGCGAGCTGGCGGCGGGCAACGGGCATGACGCTGCGTGCGCGGCCGTGCTGGGAATCCCGGTTGAGGGCGCGGTTGAGGAGTTTGAGCGGCGCTGGGTGGAATGGATGCGGCAGCGTTATACGCGCGACTTGGCGAAGTCGGGCGATAATCCTGACGCTCTGTCCGCGGACAAGAGCGAGAACGCCGTGTTCCGGCCGTGGGTGAACGAGATCGACACGGTGGATAGCCTGTCGACCTGGCGCGATATCGAGTTGACTTCGCTCGATGCTTTTGCGGGCGTTGGCGAGTCCAAGAAAGACTGGACCATTGAAGGCGGGTTTCTTCGCTGCAATAGCAAGGGCGCCGAGGGCGCGAGCCTGCTGGGAATTCGCATGAACGAGGTGGCCCCGCTGGCCGTGACTTGCGATGTGAAATTTACGGGTTCCCCGGGCGAAAGAAACAACTTGTTTGGGTTTGCGCAGCTCGACGCCGACGGCAACGACATGCGGATCGAAGCGACGGGACCGCTGCGCGACAATGTCTCACACAAAGTCGTGTGCCTGTGGTCCGACGAGTTGGCGGTTTATATCGACGGTGTTTGCACGGGACGGTTTCCCGCATGGGTTCCTTCGGGAAACGTCAAGGATGTCGACTTCCCGCTGGCGCTGGTTGCCTACGGGCCGATGGAAGTGCAAAACTTGCGCGTGGGCCTAATCAAGGATTTTTCGGATAAGCCGGTGGTGGCCGCTGCGGACCCGAAGAAGAAGGAAGCGCCCAAGGAGAGCAGCAGGAAGTCTCGAGAAGAACGCCGAAAAGAGCGCGAGGAGAAGAAGGAAAAGAAAGGCCCGTGATGGCCCCCTTGCGAAGAGCAGGCGTCATTGTCGCGCAGGAGCGTTCACCGCATCGCAAGCACGCTTCGGTCGTGCTACAAGCGTTCGTCCAGGACCTGATGGCTGCCGGCAGAAAGTAGTTTCTCGATATGGAGGCAGGCGGAGTCGGCCAAGGCCTGGAGGTGGTATCCGCCTTCGAGCACGCTGACCAGGCGCCCTTCGCAGTGACGCTGGGCCACGTCGAGCATGGCCTGGCTCATCCACCCGAATGACTCCGTTTCCAGTCCCAGTGGGCCCAGCGGATCGAGGCGGTGGGCGTCAAACCCCGCCGAAATCAGCACGAACTCCGGCTTATACGTTTCGATTTTCGGCAGAATTTTCTCATCGAAAGCCTTCCGCCATATGCCATCGCCGCCGGGCGGAATGATGGGCACGTTGAGCGTGAAGCCCTCGCCGGCGCCGCGGCCGCGCTCGTGTTCGTATCCCGTGCCGGGATAAAGAATTCCGGGGTGCCCGTGCAGGCTGACGTAGAGCACTTTGGGATCGTCATAGAAACTATGCTGGGTGCCGTTGCCGTGGTGGACGTCCCAGTCGAGGATGAGCACGCGCTGCAGGTGGTGGTCCTCGATGAGTCGCCGGGCGGCGACGGCGACGTTGTTGATCAGGCAAAAGCCCATGGCCATGTTGCGCTCGGCGTGATGCCCAGGCGGGCGCACCGCGCAGAATGCGTTGTCAAACTGCCGGGCCATCACTGCATCGACGGCTTGGATAAGCCCACCCGCAGCGAGCAGCGCGATGTCAAAACTTTCCAGCGATAAATCGGTATCGGGGGTATCGCCGTGGGAGCGGCCTTGCTCGCACCACGAGCGAATCCGCGTCAAATAGTCTGCGTCGTGATTGCGTTGAACGAGTGCGATCTCAGCGGGCAGTGGATCGACGGTGACAGTTCGCGAGGCGAGGCCGCGCTCTTCCAAGGCGTGCGCGATGGTGCGTATGCGATCGGGCTTTTCCGGATGACCTGGGCTGGTGATGTGCCGCTCAAACCGTTGGTCACAAATGAGTGCGGTCTTAGCCATGTTCAATACGGACCGCTCTCTTACGGTCGCGGCTCTGTTTTGGGAGTTTGCCGCTCTGTTTTTGGCGGACCCACGTTGGCTTTGAGCCAGTTGGCTACTTCTTCGGGCTTGAAGCCCCAAGGTCCTTGCTTGCCCGCGTAGGCTATTTTTCCGTCGCGGCCGATGATAAACATCCGCTCGGGCCAGCCTGCGTACAAGCCGTCCACACGATTATCGATTTTGTCCACCAGGACGGGCATCGAAATATCTAACTTTGCCGAGCAAGTCGTGGCCGCCTCCGTTCGCTCGGCATCATCCTTGGGCTGGGCGATAACGACATCCTCCTTGATATTGTCTTCCATCTGCCATTCGTCGGAGGCATGGGCTTCGCGGATGTAAACCAAGTAAAACGCCACACGGTCTTTGTATTGCCGATAGAGCGTTTCGATGTCGCCGGACCGGCGACGAAACGGCGGTCAGGTAAAACTGCCGAAGACGAGCACGACGGGCTTTTCATTCCTGTGCTGCGACAGCTTGACCGTTTCCTTGCCGTCCAGGGTGGGCAGCGAAAAGTCCGGCGCTTCGTCCCCCAGCTTCGGTGCAACGCGGGCCATCAGCGCCTTGGTCTGCTCCCAGTTGGGCACGCGCTGTTCCGGCGGGGCCTTGTCCATTTGATCGATAAACTTCCTGGCAGGGTCTACGTCTTGCATCAGCAATGGCACGCTCAATAATGCTGTCGTTATCACAACGAATTTCAGGAAAAGCATTCTTCACCCCACAATCCAACCCATTTCCGTTTTCTGATTTCTGATTTTTACGGCGCGAACTCGTCGGTCTTCTTGAACCCTTCCGGACAGACCATCTCGAATGGATTTCTTATGAATTGAGGGTTCACTACCAAGTCCCTGATGAGAAGTTCTGTCGTCGCTTCGCCCTGCTCATTCTTGATGATTCGGGTCACCTTGCGCGGAAGGAAATCCTTTTTGGACACCGCCCAGACCATCGCGCCGGTATCGGCGTGCTTCATGTACAATTCGCGGCACTCTTCATCGCCGACCTTCACTTCGCTTCGAAGTTCGATCTCGCCGCTCTTGAGAATGTCGGCCAGGGGCTCCGTGGCCGCGAAGTCGCGGAGGACGATGCGCTGGACATTTCGGCCCTGCGAACCAAGCACGGCCGGGTCCAAATCGCGGTAGCACGTTTTTGTCTTGGGGTCGATCAGAAAATGATCGTTGCCGTCGGAGCCTGCCTTCAACTCCACTACGTCCTCCGAGCCGGTCTTTCGGATTTTCGCGTCAACAACGAACGCGTCGATTTTGTGCTTCGATTGGTCCCCCACGGTGGCGGTGCCTTCAACGGACGGCACCCGTTGTGACACCCAGCCGGAGGGCGTGTAGGTCGCCTTGTAAATGACCACTTTGGCGGCGCGGAGGGCGTCGGCGGTTTTTTTTGCAAAGTCGAGGGCCTCAGCACTCGGAGCTACCGGTTTGGGCGGATCCTCTCCACGAGCCATCACCGTGCAAATAGTAACTACCGCCAATAACAACAAACGAGCCATGCCTGATCTCCCTTAAGCGATGCGAGAAATCCCAACCACACGCAATGGTATCGCCGGTCGGAACACCTCACCAGCTTCAGCCAAGGATAGCAGTTTTTCGTGCCGGCATTTACACTGTGGCATGTTCGTTGTCGTCGCCCTGGCCGGAGGCGGTGCCTTTCTCACTTCGGTTCTCCTTACGTGGCTGGTGCGACGAGTCGCCCGGGGCATCAATTTCGTGGATCGCCCCGGCGGGCATAAGCAACATGGCGCCCCCGTCGCTCTGGGCGGCGGAGTTGCCATGATCGCCGTCATCTTGCTGTTTCTCGCGGGCGGAACCACCATTGCCTGGTTGCTGCGTAACGCCTCCCCCCCGCCGGACTGGTTCCCAACGCTCATGCGCGTTCATCTCCCCGGGATCGCATCAAAGCTCCCCGTCGTCCTGGCGGTTAGCGGCGGCATTTTGGTGTTGCATATTGTCGGATTGATCGACGATATCAAACCGCTTGGATGGATGATCAAATTGGGAGCGCAGCTATTGGTGGCGTTTCTTGTCGCCGGACCCGCGGGAGTTCGAGCCGTAGAATTTCTCCCCGCTCCGCTCAGCGTCGCCGTGACAGTTTTTTGGATCGTCATTGTCACAAATGCCTTCAATTTCCTGGACAATATGGACGGACTCAGCGCCGGCGTGGCCGCCATCGCATGCGCAATATTTGCGATCGCATCGGCGGCGGCCGGGCAGGTCTTCGTGCCGGTGATGGCCTGGGTTGGCGCGGGGGCGTGCCTGGGATTCCTGGTCTTCAACTTCCACCCGGCGTCGGTTTTCATGGGCGATGCAGGGAGCCTGGCGATCGGGTTTTTCCTTGCCGTGCTGACAATTTTGACGAACTACTACGACGCCGTGAGTGACCCGACACC
>JBKJYI010000368.1:0-10943 GCA_046715855.1 Phycisphaerae bacterium | reverse complement strand
GCTTTTCGCGGCGGATTACCGCTTCCCTGGGGTTTGCGGCCTCCATACGCAGTGCAACCTGCTCCCGAACCCAGGGATCATCGGGCATGAGTTTCTCGCATATCGCCAGCTCGTGTTCGAATGTCTTGGTATCGCCGCTCAATTTGGCCAGCAGGGCCAGTCCCTGGTGGGCCGGTCCGTCATTGGGATTGATTTCCACGGCCTTGGTAAATGCAGTGCGGGCCTCATCGATGCGGCCCAGGGCCTGCAGACTTTGTCCGAGCAACACCCACGAAGTCACGTGCGTGGGTTGAATCGCCAAGGCGGCCTCGAAGGCCTGGGCGGCCAGATCAAATTCACGGCGGGCATAGTGGTAGAGTCCCAGAATGGATTTACCGCCGGCACCGTCCACATTGAGCCGCGCGGCATCGTCGCGGGCCTTGGCCATGGCTTCTTCGTTCTTCAACTGCGCGGCAGCGCGCAATTTCGTTCGTAGAAGCGGTGCGCGTTGAAGTGAAGTGACAACCCTGGCGGAGGGGGTATCCGCCGCATCAGCGTGTTTCTCCGCTTGTTCAATGGCAGCCAGCGCCTGGACCGGGTCATTCTTCCTGGAATAAAAAGCAACCAGCGAGAGGGCGCGCCTAAAGGCGTCTTCCTCGGCCTCGATCATTCGCAGGAGTTCCGCTTCTCGTTGCCCCGGAGTGAGCTCCGCCCGCAGCGAAAGTTCCAAAGCCTTGAAAGTGTCGTTCTCGGGGTCGGCGTTCCGAGCCTTCTTCACCACCTCGCGAGCCTCGTCAAAGCGACCCAGCTGAGCCAGTTCGGACGACAGGGAAGCCACTACTCGCGGGTTTGACGGCTCGGCCTCGAAAGCCTTCGTCAAAAGTTGCATGGCTTTTAGCGTATCACCTTCGATTGCGGCGGCCCGCGCTTCGAGGATCGTCCGAACCGTTCCCGAGCCGCTGATTTCTTCCTCCCACTTTCCCGCTTCGGCATGCTTGCCCTGTCGCTCGAATATGGCCGCCTTGATTCTCTTTGCATCCGTATTGCCCGGAGCCAAAGCCAGCGTGCGGTCCACCACGTTCATGGCCCGCTCCAGTTCGCCCGCCTGCACAAGGGTCTGTGCATAAAGATTCCAGAAAGTCGGATCGGACGAGCGGGTGCGAGTCGCCTCCGACATCACTTCTTCGAGCACCGCCCTGGCCGCACCGGATTCATTCAACTGAAGGTGAACCCGTGCACGAATCAATCGATTGTCCCAACTAATCTTTCCGTATGTTTGATAGGCCTCATCCGAGGCGCGGAGGTCTTCCAAGCCGGCGCGCTCCTGACCCCGGGCAATTTTGACGCGTCCGGACTGACTCAGGACCATGGGGTGGGTCGGCGCCTCGCCCTTGGCATCGACAACATATTGGTCGGCGCGGGCGAGCCAGCGGTCTCTGTCGGCGAAATTCCCTGCGGCCCCGGCTTGAACCGAAAGCGCCACGGCCGCTTCCGAAGCATAAGTCATCAAGGTGAATGCATTGAGCCGGTTCTTCGACGCTTCAATGCCTTTTCGGTCCAAGCCCTGGTGAATGCGTCTCTCGCAGACCTCAACCACTTTTTCATGCTCACCCGCAAGCCGGTAAAGACCGGCCAGTTGCAGATAAGAGTCGAACGCTTTGGCATCGTCCTGAATGGATTGATTGATCAACTTTTCTGCGGCGTCGTAAAGCTCGCGAGCTTGTTCGTGAGCGGCGCGGCGGGCCTTCACCCACCTTTGCATAAGAAAGCCCGAATAGGCTAGTCGGGCCTCGCGACGACTTTCAACATCAGCGCCCGCAATCTCGACGGCCTTCTCAAAATACTCCTGGGCTTCGTCTTTTTTGTCCCGAAACGCAAGGTATTTCGCGTACGCAGCACGGACTTTCGAGGCAGGAGCGCCCGGCTCAACGTGATCGGCCAACAACTTGTCATACAATGCCTGAGCTTCTGAATCTTTGTTGCGCCTGACCAACTCTTCGGCGAGATCAACGGCATATTCCACTTCCTCGGGCGCCAACTGGTGCGCTTTGCCAAGTTCATCAAGACCTTGCTCGATGGCGGCAACGGGCTCAGTAGAGTGAACAATGGATAATCCCAGGGCGTGATGGCCGATGGCCGAAGCGCTTCCGGACGGTACTGCCGCAAGCATGGCCTGGGCTGCATCGCGCACCCCATTCCAGTCTTCGGACGAGCCGTACAGTTCTGCCTGGCGGAGATGGAGATTGACCTGCCGGACGTGCCCTTCAACCAGTGACGGATCCTGGATCAACGCCTGGGCCCATGCCGCACGGGCATTTTGCACGTCGCCTTCGTTCAGCATCATGTCGCCGAACTGAACCAGATAATGGGGGTCATTGCTGCGGTCCCAGGCCTGCTTATAGAACACCGCAGCCTGCTGCCACTCTCCTTCCGTCGAAGCTTTCTGTGCGAGTTCCACGAAATACTTGGGATCGCGCTGGGCAAGCTGCTGAAGCATGATCGCCGAAAGGATGATCATGGCGGCGAACGCACACAGCGACAGCGCAACCACCAATGTCTTATTCAATCTTTTCCTGGCCATAAGTACCTCGGCTCCTTTTGGGCGGGCAAAGCGGGACGTTACTTTTCTGCGGCTTCCTGGGCGGCGTCGAAATCGGGCCAATGATCGGCAACCAGCACCGGCAGGAGCTTACCGAGAAGTTTCGCTGCGCCCTTTACGCTTTCCTCGCGGCTCGCTCGCGGGAAACTGATCTCGACCTTGCTGAAGTAGCCGAAACGATCCCGCGGATCGTTAAAAAGAATCCGCACTGCGTCGCGCGTCGCCGCAAACGAACCGTTCGAATGAAAGAGGTATACCACGGTCTGCTCGTCTCGTTGAAATACTGCCGTCTTCACGAAGGTGCATACCCGGAGCGGAATCTCGTTTTCTATTGCTGGAGCGTCTATGGCGACGTCGCGATTCTCGTGGGGTCTTGCTGGTTGATACCCCGCGCCGAGACGGCATTCATCGGGCACGTGGGGCACGAGGTTCTGACCACCCGTGTCATAGGTTACGAAAAGCTGGACATCATGAAGCGGGTCGCCGGGAGGCAGGCTTGTATCCATCAACATCCATTGAATGTATTGATCCGTGCCGAGGGCATCGACCACAACCGGATCGAGCGTGGCCCGCTCCGTGACTCGGTAGGGATGCAGCCGGTCCACGTCCATTGCACTCAAAGGCTTTTTAAGAGCGATCGCCCCCTTGGCCTGTCGAAAATTCATGGACCAAGCCACGGGACCAACCAAAATGGCCGCCCCGATCATGATTGCGGCCGCTACCAGGAAGTGAAGCGATAAGAACTTAGGCTTTGACAAGTCGATGGCCAATGGTCGTAAAGTCATAAGTCGAAGCAGTTTGCGTAGTTCTCGGGCATTCTAACCTGACATTAGTCCACTCTCCCGACGATAGTCAATCGGCTTTTTTCGGCCCAAACACTCCGCTTTGAGCCGTCGAACCGATCGGAAAGTGCAAAAGTATCCGATAATCCGACGGCTTACACACCTTGGGCGCAGCTCTTGCGGTCGCTCGTCTCATTGTCGCCATCGGAGACAATGGCGTGCGACGAGAGTTCGCGGATCGCTTCGCCGGCCTGGGGATCAATCATGACTGGGCATTGAGCTTGTGAACGTGCAACAGCAGGTCGCGCCCGACGGGCTCGACGCGCACCGTTCTCTTGCCGGCCAGCAATTCGTCGAGCAGAGCACCCACCGTCTTGGCCCGCCAGCCGTTCAGCAATTCGATGTCGTGACTCTTGCGCGAATTTCCGGCGGTACGAAGTCGAATCAGGTCGCGGAGTGATTTTTTTGTTGCCACCAATCCGTAGGCCAGATCGAATTCCAGGCAGTAACTCCGAATCACAGCGGTTGCCAACGCAATGAGAATAGTTTCCTGGGGCGACTCGAAGTCAGGTACAGGACCGGCCTGCTCCTTCTCCGGTGGAAGGGTCAACGCATGCTCTACAACTTTCCCAAGTGCGTGGAGGTGCTTGTCAGAGATATTCAGGCCGCGCAAGTCCCTGATCTCCGCGAAGTTCGTCAGCTCGAGACGGGCGATTTCGATGAGCAAGTGGTCCTTGAGAATCGACCTTGCCGGGCGGTCGAGTTTGCGGGCCAACTCGTCGCGCCATTGGAGCAGCGCCCGGGCAATCGCCATTGGTTTTCCGCGAAGGCTGCTGATGCCTTTGACGCGCGGCGTCGCGTTTCCTTCGGCGCGGCCATAGGTGCCAGGCTGCTCGAAATGCGAGAATTCTTCCTTGGCCCATTCGACCCGGCCCAGGCGCGACAGCCGCTCGCCCAGTTTGTGTCGAACGGCCAGTAGATGGCAGACGTCCTCGGCCGCGTAGCGAAGTTGCGAGGGAGTCAGCGGGCGCTTACGCCAGTCAGTAAGCGTCTTGGCCTTGTGGAGACGAATTTGCAGCACCGCCTGGATTAGTTTCTGAAGGCTTATGGGATATTCAAAACCGACAAATCCGGCCGCGATTTGCACGTCGAAAATATTCCGTGGGAATCGTCCCAAATGTTGTACGCACAGAGCCAGGTCTTCCTGCCCCGCATGCACAATCGTTTCGACTTTTTCATCGCAGACCAGCTGCCATATCGGGGTAAGATCCAGCTTGAGGAATGGGTCGATGAGGGCAACGCAGTCCGCGGTCGCCAATTGAATCAGGCAGATTTCCGGCTCGTACCGGTCCTCCATGACAAACTCGGTATCGAAGGCCATCCGGCCTTGAAACTTCGCCCGTTCACAAAATTCCGCAAGCTGCTCGGCTCGCTCGATGATGAGATAGTCTGTTGACTTGGGCTCGCGCGGCACGAGTCTATCCTAACCATCGGCCCGCACTCGATACAGAGCATCACCAGTTGGGAAATAGCACCCACGTCAAACCCCTGTCGCTCGGCCGGAATCAATTACGATTCTGCGAGCTTGATTTTGGGCACAGAATTGGGCTGATCGGCGTCTACTTTCGGCAGATCTTTAAGCGATCCCAGGCCGAAAACATCGAGGAATTTGGTCGTAGTGCCGTAGAGCAATGGTCGTCCTACTTCCTCCGCCCTGCCCACGATGCGCACCAATCCCATGTCGCGCAGCCGCACCAGCATATCGCCCACGGCCACCCCGCGAATGGCTTCCACGTCCGCCCGCAGGATCGGTTGCTTGTAGGCCACGATCGCCAGCGTTTCGAGTGCGGCCGGTGAAAGTCGCGAATCGTCGCGGGCCTTGTGGAGCTTTTGAATCCAAGGGTTGTAGGCGGGAAGTGTCAGTAACTGGTATCCCTTGGCGATGGCCTCGATGCGGAATGAGGCGCCGCTCTGAGCGTAACGCTCGTTCAACTGCTCGATATGCCCTTTCACGTCGGAAGCGTCCCCCATCCCCAAAAGCTGCGCAATCTTCGCTGCGGGCAGGGGATCATCCGTCGCCAGCAGGAGCGCTTCAACGACCGACTGAGCGGTAATCTGACCGTCGATCGCGAGGTCGTGCGTGCCTGGCTGTTCGCCTTGATTTGCGGGCGGGTTCACAGTCGTACTCA
This sequence comes from Phycisphaerae bacterium, assembly GCA_046715855.1. Lineage (GTDB taxonomy): Bacteria > Planctomycetota > Phycisphaerae > UBA1845 > UBA1845 > CAZAMB01. Next base: position 5,394 of record JBKJYI010000368.1, on the reverse strand, counting down.
TGCGATCCATCTTATCGTTCTCCCCATCCATGGCGAAAGCTGAGCCGGCAGTTGCTACCGACGCAGGGCTTGATTATACCACAACGCTTGGCCGTGGAGCAGCCTGTTTGATAACCCTCGTCAATCACATTCGAAATCCCCACTTTTTGCTGGGTAAGGACTCGCCGCGCCACTGGGAAGCCCGGCTTGCACCGCGCGACTGCGAAGTGCATCGTCCGCGTCCGGGGCTTGCCGACGACAATCCGCCAAGGCTTGTCCTGGCCCCCCGCACCGCGTCGCCCGCTTTTTTCTGGCAGACGGTGCGGTGCAGACCCGACGGGTATTTTCGAGTGGAGGCATCGGTCCGCTGCGAGCTGGTGCCCGCAGGACCTTCGCCAGGGTTCGTGCTTGTTCTCGAACACGACGTCGCTGAGAGCGAGGAATTTGTCCGACTCGAAACTCCGCCTGTTCACGACCTTCCCGAAGTAGTGGCGGTTCGGGCCTACTTTCATTCGCCACCCGACTGCCACGAAGTCCGCATCGGGGTGGGCGTTCGCAACGCGGTGGGAATCGCCGAAATCATCGAAGTTCGATTCATTCGCATTCTCGAACCCGATGAAATGGCCCACCCCCATGCCATTCTGGCCCCTTTCATGCCTGGCGCTCCGCCCGTCGAGAGCGTCTGTATATGTTCAAGCGGCCCACTAGAACGGCCCCTTCGCTCGATGCTGACATTGGCATTAGGCCAGGATCGGGTTACATCCGTGCCGCTTGAGCGGGTTGGCGGTTGCGGGGCGGCTCAGGCCATCCTTTTGCCCGACCCGCTACCGCCGCCGGCACTTCGCACGTTGAGCAGCGTTTTCAAGCTTGCGGAAGAAAAGATCGTTGTTGTTTCCCTTCCCGCATTTGTTGCTTTAACCAAAGGCACGTTATCCATCCGCCGCGTCGAGCAGCCCGACGACCCCATTCACGCCAAAGTGGTCTTCGCCAACGACGCCACTCGCGGCTTTACGCTGCACGATTGCTTTGCCTATGCGTGGCCCGGAAAGTCGCCGTCAAGCTTCGTTCAAAACCAGTTTCGGCGGAACCAGCAATTCAAAGACTTTTGCAAAAAGCACCGTTTTGAGGTCCTCCTGGAATCCAGTTGCGACAAGGATGCGCTCAGCGATCGTCCAATCTGCCTGCACCGTGAATCGCCGCGCGGAGGCCTGTTCGTCCTGGACCTCAACCCGCTTGAAGCACCGGCTTCCACCATGAGCGAGCCGGCCCTCGCTGCTCACCTGCTGCTTTCGATACTTCGCCGCTCCCCATCTCCCGCCGGGCAGTTCACCGTCCCGGTGCGCGAAGAACTGCACCTCCGCGAAATGATCCGGGAAGCGCCCAACCGCTGGGACCATTTTTACGTGCACGATGATGATGTGCCGTCAGAGGACATCACGCATCAAATCGTCACCGTGGGCCGCGAAGACGAAATGTACGGGCTCCCTGTCGCGCCCAAGCCGGTGATCTTGATCCGCAGCGGATTGCAAGGCGGCGACTCCGATAGCGTGTATGGAGTCTGGGCGTGGTTTCGCCAACTGCTGCTGCACAGCAGGCACCCGGCAAGCTATGCGTCCGCTTTGAGTGCCCGATTCCGCCTGGCATGGGTGCCCAGCGCGGCCCCGTGGGAGCCGCGCAATGGATGGTCGGCTTCGCATGCGGCCCCCTACACGTCCACCGAAATGGAAATGGAAGACAGCCAGATCGCAGCCATGATCGATGTCCGAACCGGAACGCCGGGCCAGGTCCGCGTCATCTTTGCCCAGCCGAGTGCCGCGTTTCGCCGTGCCGAAATGTGGCTGCCGATTTTGGCGCGAACTTTTTCCGCTGCGGAGTTCCCGGCCATCACGTGCGGCACGGGCAGCGGGCCGGGGTCACGCAGGGCTTTTTCGTGGCAACGACTCAGCCACCAGCTTTCCGTAGTTGCCGACCTCGCTGCGTTTGAGGAACCGATCTACCGCGAGATCATGGCGCAGGGCGGCAATGCGATCAGAATTGAGTTGCCCGCTTTCGAAGCGGACTGCGTCGCCAATTCGATTCATGCGACGCATCTGGCCGTCACGGTGATCGAACACGTAATTGGATTGCTTTACGGCTTGATTGCCGTGAATCGGACGCGGGATCCGGTTTTGCTGGATGGCGTCGGCGTAGTGCCGCCCGGTGAACTGCTCCTACTCGACCACGAACCCATCATCCCGGTTCAGGCCGCCCGTACCGGATGAGATGCTGCATCAAAGCGTTGCCGAGCGCCGGGCAAAGCGAATCGCCTGCTTGAGCGTTGTGTACGCACTTCCAGGCAATGCACCGTAATCGTCGATTTGGATTCCGGCATAACCGTGTTCTGCAAGTCGCGGCATTGCGGCCACGAAGGCTTCGGCTCGCGAACCCACCAGCAACCGCGCGGGCAGCGTGACCTCGCTGCGATGCGCTGGAACAGCGGACGAGTCAGACAACTGCGTAAGATCGGATGCTTGGCAGACGACCCCGGCCGGAATGGACCAGTCGATCTGCCCGGCGCTCACTGTTGGTTCCGAAATTGATCGGGCAACAAGCACGTCGATGCGGCAATCCTCAACGATCTGCGTCAAAAACAAATTAAGCAGGTCGGTCTGAATTCCTCGAAAGGCGGCCAGCCCCGGCTGTTCCACCAGGAAGCCCGCCAGATTCCCGCCGAAGGAGGTGCCCTGCGACAACGACTTCTGCACGAGGCTTTGCACAATCGTGCGCGCTTCGGCGACGTCCACTCCAGCCCCCTGGGCGTTCTTTACGCAAGCAGGACAAAAACAGGTGGCCAATATCGATCGCTCAACGCTTCCAAGCGGAGAAGGCCATCGAATGCCGTTGTCAAATGCTTCCAACCAGCCAACTTCGAAATCGTGAAGAACAATCTGCCTGACCCCGAATTGCGGCGGGATATCGCAGGCGATGCTCAATACACATTGCTGTACAGCCTCGTTCAGCAAACAAACTGACAATCTTGAGGCATCATCGAAGGCGCTGCGGGAAGCAAACTCCGGGTAATACTGCGCCAGTCCACCCATGGTTGAGGTGGATAGCAGCAAACGCAGTCCGAGGTCGGCGCTTTCGCAGGCATGCGCGATCACAGGCAGAAGCGATCTCGATCCCGTCGTCGTGACATTAGGTCTGCAGCCGCCCCTGTTTTGCACAGGCTCGAAGAAGAGTCCGCCTTCGCCATGAAAGAGCCGGGGCTGCATGGCCCCTACTCGGAATTCGCGCACCGGAGGCGCAGCGCCCCACAGGGCCAGCCCGCCAAGACCCACTTCCCCGCGTAGCTGATCGAGGGTGGACGAAAGCTCGCCGCGTTCGGCGCCCCGCTCGCAAGGCGGAAAATCCCACGGATAAGCGACCAGGTGAAAAATAGGCGGCGAGGGTAGGTTGTCGGTCGACAATGCCATGACGATTCATTGTAGGGTTCACCGCATTTCCAACAAGTTCCAAGAACATTTGACGTGCGCTGACTTCGCTGCTTACCATTCGCACAGCGCGTCTGCGGAGAGATCCGATGTCCACATTATTTTCACGCATCTTATTTCCAACCGATTTCTCCGACGCGGGCCGACCCGCCGCGATTTACGCCTGCGAAATGGCCCGCCAGTTCAACGCCACTCTTCACTGCATGCACGTGGTGGATGACTCATACCAATATTGGAGCGCCATGGGACCCGAACCGGTGATCGTCGGCCCGCCGCCGCAAGAATTGATCGAAGCCGCTCGCCAGCGATTGCATCGATTCTGTGCCGAACTGATTTGCGATCTTCCCGCTCCTCCGATGGAGTTCGTATCGCTGGGAAGCCCCTTCGTCGAGATCATCGGTTACGCGAAAGAACATGCAATCAACCTGATCGTGATGGGCACGCACGGCCGCGGAGCGATTGCGCACGCACTACTCGGAGGGACGACGGAAAAAGTGATCCGCAAGGCCCCATGCGCCATTCTAACCGTGCGGGCAAGTGCCTAAGAAGCTTCCGCTCATGATGGGTTTCCAAGAGATACAGGCAGAACATGGTTGAACCATCCGCGACAATGCGGGAAAGAGTCCGTAAAGCGGCGCCCAGCACGCTGATCGGTGCGGTCCTTTTGCTCTTTTTCGGATTCATCTATCTCAATCGTCCAACCGGAGTTGACTGGTTTTCTCGCGCCGCGCTGGTACTTTACTACACATTGCGAATCGGCGGAGTGCTTTTTCTGGTGATCGCCTTCTTGCTTTACACGGGTTGGCCCCCCGCACTCGGACTCGATGCGGCCGTTGCCCTCCCGGTCGGGGCCATCCTGATTGGCTGCGTCGCGGTAATGATTCTCGATAACGGGGGTGTGGTGAATGGTCTCATTTTGATTTTTTGCGGAGCCTCATTCTTGTCCTCGGGCTGGCGCAATGGAAAAGCTTTTGCCCAGATTCGGGGCAGTGCCTCGATTGGCCCGATTCAAGTGATCGGGGGGGATGACAGCATCAAGGCCTGACGCATCGCGTTGCTCGCTCCGACGATCCTCGCAGACAATTACACGCGCAACGATCATCGACACCTGGCAGACCTTTTTCTACACTGCGCCCAGTTTTTTGTTACGCTTTAGGGCCTTTATCAACTATTGAGGTGTACCTTGTCGAAGTCCTTTGGTGCCGGTTTGTTTATCGCGTCTATCTGCTTGCATCTACCTCTGGAGGCCGTCGCAGAGTTCGAAACGCCGGTCGCGTTAACCAATCTCAAGATCGTGACCGGAACCGGCGAGACCATCGAATCGGGCACGATCGTCATCGGAAAGGGCCGCGTTGTCGCGGTGGGAACTGCACCGGAAGTGCCGCCCGACGCCCGGCGCGTCGATATGGCCGGCCTGACGGCATATCCGGGTTTCATCGACGCCCACAGTCACCTGGGAATAACCGACAAGGAACGAAGTGCCGAGGAGCGAGCTCGCCTCGAAGGCGTAAGCCCGGACGCAGTGGAGCAGGCCGAAGCGCTGACCCGCGAGGCCGGCCGCCGCGGAATCAGAGCCGATTTACGCGCCGCTGAGCTTTACAACGCGGACGCCAAGGCTCGCGAGTCGGCCCGCCGCGAAGGCTTCACCGCAGCCCTCGTCGCCCCGCGTGATGGAATTTTCGGCGGCACCAGCGACCTTGTGGAGCTCGGCGATAACCCCTTGCGACGATCGATCATTGCAGAAGGCGTGGCGCAGCACGCATCCTTCACCATCGGCGAGCCCGGCGAATATCCCCGCACCATCCTCGGCGTGTTCGCGGTTTTCCGCCAAACGCTGCTCGACGCCCGCTGGCACGCGAAGTTGCTCAAGTGGCACGATCGTCATCCCAATGAGGGAGAATCGGTCGCGACGGATGCAGGACTCGATGCACTTCAGCCCATT
>JBKJYI010000367.1:0-5604 GCA_046715855.1 Phycisphaerae bacterium | reverse complement strand
CCTCAGTAACGGCCGACACGTCGAAAAACCGCCCGGAGCCATTCACATTTCCGGAAGAGTCAAACTCGACTCCGAAAGAATAACGGCCAATCGCGTTGCGGGCGTAGACGGCCATGTTCTTGCCCTGTGAGAGGCTTAAACATTGCTCCGCGCCGGTTTCACACGCACTCGTTCCGCCCGAACAGGCAAGACCACATCCAATCGCAAGCATGGTTACGTTGGCGGGAAGGGATTTCATTTCGCCGGTGCAATTGGTTTGCGTGGGATCGTAGCAATCGCCGTCCGACGGGATGAATGCAAAAGGATCGTCGCTTTGCACGACGAGAAATTCAACGGTGTCGGAACCCTGAATCCAGCGGATGCTCGTACTGTCAACCACAAGATCGGCAGCCCGATCGGGCCAGGTGTGGCCGCCATTGGTGAGCGCCTGCTGCGCGGCTTCAACTGCCCCGAGTTTTTCTCCCGCACCACCTGCATTCACGCGCCCGTAACCGTGTGTAAAGCTATGGCTGGTAATGGAATCGTAATTGGCAACCTGAGGCTCGATTCTTTCCGCAGTATGTTCGAGCAACATGCGGATATCCGTAGCCGTGAGGTTTGGATTCGCCGATATGCAGAGTGCGGCAATTCCAGCGACGATAGGGCACGAGCCGGATGTGCCACTGAAAAACTTGTGGTAATTTCCGGCGTCGTCGATTTGGCTGATAAACTCGCCGTTTTGATCAATGAAGAAAAATATTCCAAAGTTATTATACAGCCCGCCCTGGTTGTATCCTCTATCAACGTCTGAAATGTCGCCGTTGTCCGTAGTCACTAGCGAAGCCGTGCCGAATCGATCATCACCGCTTGGAGCCAACACGGATAACTCTTCTCCGAAGTTGCTATACAGTGATCGCTGGTCATCGTCGTTGCTGGAACCAACGGCGATTACGAATGGCAGAGCTTGCAGAGCCAAATCCGCCTTGAATTCTCTGTCGTCATTGCCAGAAGAGAAGAAAAGAGGCATTCCCAACGGATCGTCGATGCCATCCCCATCCTTGTCGCCGTCATTTCGCCCGGTCGCGAAAGCAACTGCTAGCGCGTCCGCCATGATCGCCGGATCAGGAAAATCACTTCCGCGCCCCCAACTATTGTTATGAACATCCACGCTTTGATCGCGTGCAAAAATAAAGGCGCCGGCGATTTGCCCGTCGCTTGGCAGGTCGTTAAGACCCCGCGATGCCGTGAACTTGGCATCGAAGGCCACGCCTCGCACGCCACGATTGTTGGCTTTTCCTACCATGAGACCCATCACGGCTGTGCCATGTCGATTATCGTCGCCCGATTGGACGGGCTTGGGCCGGGGGTCATCATGACCGGTAGCTGTCTCGATCAAATTTGTGTCGTGACCAACGCCGATGTAATTATCCCGCAAATCTTCGTGATCTACATCTACTGCGTCATCGAAGAGCCCAACGATCACGTCTTTTCCCGTCGCGATCGCCCAGGCTTCGGGAGCGTCAATATCTACGCCGGACGTGCCGCCAAGTTGTCCCGTGTTATTGAGATGCCATTGCTGCGAATAAAACTGGTCCGCCGGGGCAATCTGATGTTGCTGCGTTTCGCGGCGGAAGTTGGGCTGGGCCCATTGCGTGCGGGCATCGTCGGCCAGTTTTTCGGCGAGTTGAAGTTCGTCCTGTCCCGCGGGCACGCCGACGGTGAAGACGTTGGGCTGGCCCTTGACGGCAACGGCCTCAACGACTCCAAACTCTTTCCACAAGGCAAGCTTTTCGGGTTCGGTCAGACCTCGATTCAGTTTGACAGCGATCGTCTGCGTTCCCACCACCGGGCTCTCGACCCCCTCGAAGCGATACACCGACTGGACTTCTTCGATGGCCGGGTCCTGCCGCAAGCGGTCCACCTGCGAACGATCGGTGTTCTTCAAAATTTTAAACTGCGCATGGGGTGCGCGTTTAAAGCTTTCGAGCTTGCCCATTCCGGCGGCATCAAGCCGGCGCGCGCACGCGTCCATCTCATCGCAAGTGCGCAGCTTAACCGCCAACTCCGACTTGGACCGAGCCAGCGGGATCTTTCGACCATCCGGAGTGACCCAACGGCCATCATAGGCCAGCGCACTTCCGATCAAACACAACGAGAAACCCACGGCAAGGAATGTGTTCGCCCGCGCGCGGGGATGACAGCGCCCTCGATTCATCACGAATCCACCTTTCGAATCACGGATGTAGTGCAGACGCCTCTGACTACAAGACATTACCGCCCTAGTCGGGTTCCGACCGTCCGAATATATCAAGGAATTCGCCGCGATTCTATAGGGCTTGCGCCCCGCTCGCTGCGACGGACTAACGCGATTCCCCCTCACTTCGCAGAATCGCCTAGCAACACTTCATTCTTGAAGCGTCTAATTGCCCTGTCAAGTTTCACTGGCCGAAACACGTCGGGCTTCCCCCTCGTAATCCCGCACCCTTGTAAGCTCATGACTTCGAAATAACGCAGTCCCGCGCGCGTTGCTTCTTTTTGCCAGGTATCGAAAATCTCCCCGCCGTAGAGAACCCAGCGGACGAGTTGGACAGTGTCGTTGGCTTCGATGAAAGAACGAACGGTCGCCAGGGATACCTTGACCGCTTCTCTCCACGGGTATCCGTAGGCACCGCAGCCAATCGCTGGAAAAGCCACGGATCGACAACGTTTTTCGACCGCCAGTCGCATCGCGGCATGGTGACATGACGCGAGCAATTCGGCCTCTCCCGCACCGCCGCCCTGCCAGATGGGGCCGACGGCATGGATGACAAATCGCGAGGGCAACTGGTGCCCGGCGGTAATTCGGGCCTCCCCCGTCGGGCAGCCTCCGAGCATTTTGCACTCGGCCAGCAGGCCCGGACCGGCTGCACGATGGATGGCCCCGTCAACCTCCCCGCCGCCCAGAAGCGATTCATTGGCCGCGTTGACGATGGCGTCCACCTCCTGAACCGCGATGTCCCCTTGCACGATTTCGATTCGCGAGGTGGTCATGGCCAATGCTCCGACTGCGTCGCGGGGAGAATCAAGTATTCCTCGCGAACCCCGAAAAACTTTCGATTTTGCAGGTATCCAAGAATCAGCGGCGCGGCAATGTCGCGATGACGCAAGCGATGACAGTGAAGGAACAGTTTTTCCGCCCAGGGACCGCGACGGTTTAGAGGCCTGCGCACGATTCGAAGTTGTTTCAAAGGAAGATATCCATCATGGTGAACCCGCAGAACATGCGTGCACAGAGACGCCCAGTCTTCAAAAGTTCGATCGGGGATTTCGGTCTCGCGAAAAACGTGCCGGCGCTCCAATTGAAGGACGATCTTCGCGCGCCAGCCGCCGGACAATCGGAGCATTCCAAAATACTTCCCGTCTCCGCGCAAGCGACGGTCGCGTTGCCGGGCTAGGGCGACACGATGAGCGGACGCGCCTTGAGCAAGGCGGCGAAACAGGCGCCGCTCGGCAAGGTCATCGAGAAGAACATCGCGGCGCAACCAATAATCCCGCCAGAAGCGCAGACGCTCAGAGCGCGTCGCGCTGCGGTGAAAGTAGTGATCCAACATGGCCAGCGACATCAGCGCCATCTTCGTGGACACCGGCTTGCGGCGCCGCGTGGAAACCGCGGTTCGAGCTGGATCGATGAAAACGGCCTGACCAGCACCGAATTCTTTCGACCCATCCTGGACGAATAAAATATTGCCAGGATGCCCGTCTGGGTGCGCATACCCCTCTTTGTGGCCACGGGCCCACAAGCCGGCGACAGCGGCACTCAGCGACCGCGCTTCTGTGACACCTTTAGCCTTTGTTTGATCGATCGCCTTGCACGCCGAAATCAAGGTCACGGCATTCTCAATCCCAGCTGTGAGCAGAACGAAGCGATGGGCGGTTGACCCGCTACGTTGCGACCAGGCCAGGTCGCCTGTCGGCGAATATTTCGCGACGGCTATCGGCCTGACCGCAGGCACGCCGAGCCGCTGCAACTGCATGAGAGCGCGCCATTCTCGCATCGCCGGGTGGATTCGAAGGGCTCGCTTCAACCAATGCCTGCCGGATCCGACCGGGTCATCGAAGACCTTCGCGTAGACGCATTGCCCGCGAGGCGTCGTGACTCGCCAGACTTTTCTTTGTCGCCCAGCTTTTACCAGGGTCGCATTGGGGTCCGATTCCAGAGCGTTCCAACGAGGCGCATGGGGTCCCAGCCAATCGAGTTTGTCGAACGCTCGGTTTACCGCGTAAACCACGGGAGCCGATTTTTGCAGGGCTTCGGCAGGCCCGGCATTCACCTTCGAAGCTTGGATTTGAACGGGCATGTCTGGCACGGGTCGCATTATACTACGCCGATGGACTCCGAGCAGAGCGGGATTCTGATGGACCGAATTCCTGACCGTTCACCGGTTCCCGCCGGCGTCGTTCAATGGACCGCCGGGTTGAACCGGGCAGTGATGTCTGCCGCCCCGCTCGGACCTCTGGCCATCGGGATACTGACTGGCATTATCGCATCAGAGCGTACCAACACGACGTTGATCCACTTCCTCTCAATTCTTACCGCCGCGTCGATCATCGCTTTGCTGCCTGGGATGCGGGCGCAACTGGGTGCTCTTTTGGTGTGCGCCGCCGGGACAGGCCTGGGCGGCATCGTGCATTGGAGTCGCCAGCAGATTTCACCTATATGCGTCGAACACCTCCTCGCATCCGACGTAAGCATCGTTCGGTTGCGCGGCCGGATCATTTCCGAGCCAAGAATATTAGGCAAAAACGAAGACGACATATTCAGCCCCTGGCAATTTCGCGAAGACCAGACTTCTTTTCTCCTCCGTGTTGAGAATGTCCAAGGGAAGAGTGGATGGAGGGCGGCATCGGGCATGATCAAGGCGAGCATCCGCGAGGCGGTACTCGATTTGAACGAAGGCGATTCGATCGAGTTGTTCGGTAAACTGGTTGACTTGGACCCGCCGAAAAACCCCGGCTCCTTCGACTGGCGGGCTTACGATCGCCAGCAAGGCGTGGTGGCCCGCATGTTCTGCGACCAGCGCGAGAACATTGTTCGGCTTGGTCGGGCAGGACCCGGATTTGTCTCCTGGTTGCGCGTGAAAATGCGCGGTCTGCTTACCGACGATATTTCCGCCTCGGCCGCCGAAGAAGCCAGTCTCCTGGAGGCGATGGTTCTGGGGCACCGCTCGCGATTCGATCGGCGTCTCAACGAAGTATTCACGCGGGCTGGGGTCGTGCACTTTATCGCTGCAAGCGGAACGAACATTGTCGTGCTTATGGGCGCACTGTGGTTTGCGGGTCGGATGGTTGGCCTCGACAAACGGCGCTGCGCCTGGTTGATGATCATCGCCATTGTGCTGTACGGCGTTGTTGCGGAGGCACGACCACCCATCCTCCGCGCCTGTGTGATGGGCTTGATGTTCTGCATGGCACTACTGCTTCAAAGAGCGACGAGTCATTTCAATTGGGTGTGTGCCGCGTTGATTGTCTTGTGCCTGATCGATCCCCTGACGGTGTTCGACGTGGGATTCCAGCTTTCGTTCATGGCGGTATTCGGCGTCGCCTATTTGGCGCCGGCGATTTTGCATGCTTTGACCTCGTTTTACT
>JBKJYI010000366.1:0-2637 GCA_046715855.1 Phycisphaerae bacterium | reverse complement strand
GGGCAGGTGCAGCCTCCGCAGTGGTAACCCGCGACAGCGCGTCGATCGCCGTCAATCACTTTCAGGGCGACAATCAGATCGGGACACGGCGGAGTGTTCGCATCGCCCAGACAAACGGCATCGCGATGAGCTTTTTCTTCATTGCCGACAAAGCCGCTGATGATGGTGCGAAGAAACTGCGGGGCGAGAGCAACAAGTTTCGCGATTGCCTTGCGCCGCGCCCGCTTGGCCCGGCGTGGCCGCTTGATCGCAATGGCCAGCGCATCACAGATGCGATCGAGCAACGGCTCGACGATGCGGAGCTCCGGGCCATGCGGTTCTTGATCCACAGGCTTCCGTGCCTGGCCGTCATCCGGTTCATCGTCGAAGCCTTCGTCCGGATCTGGCGGATATGGCGCAGGCGGGTTGGCCCGCTCCTCTTCGAGGGCCTTCAACACGCCGGGGTTGTACGTCCTGATCTCGATCATGTTGGACATCCCACGCGGGTTCCGCACGGCGGCTCAGGGCATGGCGGCGTATAGTTGATCCTGTACACCCACCGGCCGTTCACGCGTCGCTTTTTCCCGATCTGCTTCTTCCTCGAATTGTCGCACCGCTGGTTGTATTTATTGCAGGATGTCCCCTGCCAACGTCCCGATCGCCGCGACTTCACCGCCAGATGCTTGACGCACTCGTTGGATCCCGGAGCAAGGTCGGTGGGATTCTCGGTCTTTTGACTCTGCAGCATCCAACGGCCGTTTCTCCGCACCTTTTTATAAAGCGCTTTGACGCATGGTTTTTTTTGATTGATTGCGAGGCTCTACGACGAGTGCCAGGTCCCTGTCCTGCTGCTTTGCACGAAGGACCTGGTGGAGCGCATTCGCAAGGACAATGATCAGGACCATGGCCAGATGTACAGCCGCCTGGGGTGGGTGTGCGACCTGACCCGCGACCACGACAAGACGCCGGGGGGAAAGAAGGGTCTGTTCACTGTCGCCGACATTCGCAGGCTCTACGAGACGGACAAAATCAAGTTTCATCCTGATGCCCAGGCCTATCTGCAGGACGTGGCCAATTCGCTCGGACAGGGCAGCCTGCGGAGTTGCGATCGCATCGTTCGCTGGGCGATTGCCATCGAACGGCACGTCAAGGACCTTGGCCAGAACGATTCCATGACGCTCACCGCCGCCGTGTTGCACAAGGCCGAGGAAGATTCCAAGCACGACCGGTTCATGCTCGATGACATGCGCTCGCGCATGCCCAGCCGCATCGCAGCGGTGGGTTAATTTCCAAACAAAGGCACGGACGCCATGCTGCACATTTATCCGACATTTCGTGAGTGGCTGACCGCCAAGCTTCGTGATCTCTATCACGTAGCCGGCGAGCCGGTGCCCGACGTGGAGAGGTGCCCGCTCAAAGCGCCCTGGCCGCCCGGCGTGATGTCCCGCACCGTCGATCATCCCATGCACGGCCCGATGCTGCAGCTTCGCGACCACGCCCCGTTGCCCCACGGCGCGCACCACATCATGCGCCGCGCGGCGAACGATCGTTTCGCTGGAAGTTATTCACTGAATTGAAATGGTCATAAAAGCTTTGACAATCTATCAGCCGTGGGCCCACTTGATCGCGATCGGTGACAAGCCCTTCGAGAATCGCAAGTGGGAAACGCTTTACCGTGGCCCGCTGGCTATCCATGCTGGACTTAACCGCCGATTCGCTGGCGAGAGTCCGTTGGCGATGCTTCCAAAATTCAACTTCGGCGCAATCATCGCCGTCGTCAATCTGGTTGCGTGCCCGCACATTTCGATCCTCAAAGAATGGATCCGCGTCGCGCCCATCGCTTCTAGCTTCGCAGGCTTGCACGCAAGCCCACACGCAGAAGGTCCATTCTGCTGGGCGATGAATCATGTGCACTATTTACGCGAGCCAATTTATTGCAGGGGCAACAGGCGGCTTTGGAACTTTTCTCAACCAACAAAAGAATTACGCGACGCGTGGCAACATGTTCTTTCTATGTCCTCTGCGAAATCTGCGGATTAACTTATGGCATCGCTCAACAAGAATCCGGGCACCTCGACCCCCGTCCAGCACAAAGTGCTGGTGTTGCAGGCCAGAAAGCGCGGCATCGACCTGGACGCGCTCCGTGCCATGGTGGGCGGCTCGCTACGGGCGCTGTCGGTGCAGGATTGCTCCAACTTCATTCTCCGCGTCTCCGGGATGCCCCTGCCCAATCCGCCCGGCCAGGCTCCGCGCACGCATAAGCGCGCACGCGAAGGCATCACCAAGATGATCTCCGCGGATCACATCGAACAGATCGAGCGGCTCGGCCTGCAGCGCTTCGACGATCCCGACGCCTTCCGCTCCTGGCTGCGCAAAAACTTCAAGGTTGATGACCCGCGACAACTGGGCACGGCCGCCCGCGCGGGCGTTGTTCTTCGCGTTCTCAAAGACATGCTTTTACGCAAGGAGGCTCTCACATGATTCCCATTCGTCGCATCACTCTCATCACTCTCTTCGTGGCTTCGTGCCTTCGTGGCTCCGTGGCTTCGGCGGAGTCGTTGCAGTCCGTCATCGATCGCGGCGTCGTCGTTCCCAAGGCCGTTTACACGCTCGATGCCCCGCTCAAACTGCGCAGCGATCTTACGCTCACCTTCGAGC
>JBKJYI010000365.1:0-4154 GCA_046715855.1 Phycisphaerae bacterium | reverse complement strand
TTTGAGCGGCGTGCGCGTGCCGGCCACCACGTCTTCGCCCTGGGCGTTCACGAGATAATCACCGTAGAAAGTATTTTCGCCGGTGCTTGGGTCGCGGGTGAAGGCGACACCCGTGCCGCTATCGTCGCCCATGTTGCCGAAGACCATCTGGCAGACGTTGACGGCGGTGCCGGCCAGGCCCGTGATGTTTTCCACGCGGCGATAGGTCTCGGCTTTCTCGGCCATCCAGCTATCGAACACAGCGTTGATCGCTCCTTCGAGCTGAGCAAACGGCGACTGCGGGAACTCCTGTCCCGTATGGCGGTTATAGATTTGTTTGAACCGGGCGACGAGCTCGACCAGCTCTTCCGCATTGACGTCGGTATCAGCGATTTTAGCATCGCGGGGAGCACCCAATCGCAACGCGGTTCGCTCGCGTTTGAGCGCGTCGAAGGCTTCATCGAAAAGATGGCGCTCGACTCCCTTGGCCGTCGAACCGTACATCATGATGAGCCGGCGGTAGGCGTCGAAAGCGAAGCGGCGGTTTCCGGAGGCCTTTGCGAGAGCTTCGACGGATTCGTCATTAAGGCCGAGATTGAGAATCGTCTCCATCATGCCCGGCATGGATCGCGCTGCGCCCGAGCGCACGGAGACGAGAAGCGGGTCTTTGCCCCCGCCGAATTTTTTTCCGCAGGCGCGTTCCAGCTTGAGGAGATTTTGGCGGACCTCCTGTTCGAGGCCCGGCGGCCACTTCTGCCCGCGCTTGTTGTAGGCGGCGCAGGCTTCGGTGGTGATGGTGAAACCGCCCGGAACGGGAAGGCCGATGCGCGTCATTTCGGCGAGGCCGGCGCCCTTGCCCCCCAGCAACTCTTTCTGATCGCCCCTGCCGTCCGCCTTGCCGTTGCCGAAGAAGTAAACCCACCGAGTTGACTTGGCCATCTGTATCTCCAGGATCGCAGGGCGTCATGCTCCTGCCGTGTTCGCTCGGTCGCCGAGCTTTGCCGCTCAAATCCGTTCAGGCGGAAGGCCGCCCCCGAAATTGCATGTGGATGATAATGGGCGTGGGGCGTTTGCTCAAAGATCGAAGCGACATGGGTAATTTAAGGCTTAAATGCGGCGGCGAAGCGGAGTGGGCACGAGCAAGTCGGCGAGTTTCGGTTCCATGCCCATCAAGTGGGAGATGTGGTAGTTGAGCACCGCAAAAGCGGGCTGCACGAACGACGCGGCGAAAACCGTTGTGTCGTCGTGGAGGCTGAAGGACTTGAAAAGTGCAGTGGTGGCCGGGGCGATCTCCCACTTTTCGACTCGCCCGACTTCGCAGTTGCGGCATATCAGGCCCCCTTCGAAGGAAGAGAAGTGAGTCAGTTCGGTGTCACGGTCGCAGACGACGCAGGCGTCGAAGCGCGGAAGCGAGCCGATGTTATCGAGAAGGGTGAACTGATAGCGCATCACCAGGTCAAGCACTGCGTTCGATTCAGCGAGTGCGATCATCGTGAGCAGGAGTTCGTCAAAAAGTTCCGCGTGCGGGTCCCAGTCCTCGGTCAGCCGTGCGGTGATTTCCGCGGTGTACTGCGCGGCGTTGATGCGATCGAGTTTTTCGCGGAGACCCGACAGGCTTTTGGTCTGTTTCCAATCGGTGAGCGTGGCGAGACCCTCGGCGCGTTCATGGCGCACGCTAAAGATGACCGAGCCGATGTCGAGGAGGTCGATTCCGGGGGAGAAGCGAGTCTTGGTGCTGCGCTTGGCCCCCTTGGCGATGGCGCGAACCTTGCCGTACTCGCGGGTGAAGAGCACAAGTATTTGCGAAGTCTCGGAGTAATCGAGGCGGCCGAGGACAATGGCGGCATCATTCATCAACGGCATGGATGCATGTTACTGCATCTGAATGTCATGACGAGGATTACTTCTTTTCCAGTTCGCTGAGGGGAACGAAAATTCTCTTCACTATATCCGTATTGAGAAGGAAAACGCCATCTTGTCCGAGCATTGCAAAGTTCGCTGTCGTGCTTTGCGGCGCGGCAGGCTTGGCTCCAGGCTCAGCCGCAGTTGGGGGAGCAGGAAGACTGACTGTTTTCTCGGATGCCAGCAAAACCAGAGGTTTTTCCGATTCGCGATTCTTGGCGTCGAGATTCAACGCCAAAGCAAAATGCGTCCCATCATGCAGCCCGTAGGCTTCAAGTGAGTCGGATGAATATGCGGCGAATCGGTCAGTCTTGATCGATTTGGCTTCCGTCAGGATCCTTTCGACCTTCGTTGAGTCAATGGGCAGATCCGGTTCGCTCTCGAAAATCCACTTACCATCCTTGCGAACGAACGTGTTCGTGTCCGTCCCTATCTGAAGACTCAACTTTTGAACTTCTTTCGGCTCGAACTCCAGAGCCTGAGGCTCGCGAAACTCGGCCTGAAGCTGGTCATAAAACGCTCTGTTTAGCTCGTAGATAGGGCCACCGTTTCCATGTGTCGCGTAAATATTGCCATCGTGCTCCGAGACAGCGAGTCGCACAAAGACATCCTGTCCGTCTTGAGCGTTTTCATTGGCCGGCGCTTCCGGTTTAACAACAATTTCGATCATTGCTTGCGGTTCATTCAAGCCGTAAGCCGTCATTTCGCGAGCGTCAGCGACGATTGCTCTGGCTTTGAGCGAAGCGAGTGAGTTGATCAAATTCAAAACCGCTTCGCCACGAGCAGGTGCATCGATCGGCGAGGTAAAAATCCAAACACTGTCCTTCTTTTCCAGTTTAAAACTCTGGCGATCACTTGGTACGAATTGATTCGGTCTTGTAATGTAAAGACGCGAAACACTTTCGGGGCTCAGTTTGAAAATCGTTCGGTCCCGGAACGATGTCGGGGGTTTGATGAGGGCCGTTGTTTCGGAGGCTTTGACTTTGCCAATGGGGCCCGAGTCGCCGCGGCGGACGAAAACCAGAAGTTTTTTGGCCGGGTCGGTGTAGCCCCCTACCGTGATTCGTTCGACGCCTTCCACGCCGGGAACGGTGAGGCGAATATCAGCTTGCGGCGAATCGAAGCCTAGTGACGATCCGGCCTCGGAGCCTTCGACGAAGCTGACCGCCTTGAGGCCTTTGATTGCGGCGAGGAATTCCGTGACCGCGTGCGATTCTGCCTGGGCACCGTCGGACTCATAGACCCATTGGCCGTCTTTTTGGGCCAAGGCGGCACTTTCGCCGTTGACGATCATCTCGATGCGGGTCGCTTTGGTCGCGTCCGAGGCGATGACCTGCATATCGCGCCATTCGCTCATCACCGGCTTGAACTTGTCGGCGGCGCTCTTGAAGATGGTCGCCACGGCATTTTCGTCGGCGGAACGGACGAAGACCTTGGTGTCTTCACCGATGGGCCCACGATCGGCGACTTGCAGCTTGTAAATGCGGGTCCGCTTTTCGGTGGCCGGCGGAGCGTCCGCCTCAGCGGCGACAGGGGCAGGCTTTTCTGGGTCAGCCTTTGCAACTGGCACCGTTTCCTCGACGGTGACGTTGATCTGCAGCGCGCCGGGATCGAGGCCGTAAAGCTTCAGCTTGGCGGGGTCCTCGTCGTGCCACTGGGTGACACGCAAGCGGGCGACAGACTTGAGCATTTCATCCACCTTGGGCGTCGCCTTGGCGGTGACGGGGCGATCAAACTTCCACTGGCCCCCTTCGCGAATGAGATGCTGGCATTCGACTTTTTGTACCGAGGTCGTTTCGCACACTTCGATGTGCGTAGCCTGTTCGGGGACGAAATTCCAAATTTGCAAATCGCGGTAGTCCAACGGTTTGGCCTTGAGCAATTTGCGAAGGTTCGACCTGGCCACGACGATGGTTTCATCACCGGCCTTTCGGGCGTAGGTTTCATTTTCGGAAACGGGCTTGCCGATTTCGATGGTTGCCGACTTTCCGGCGTCGTCCGTTAGTGTGATCGTGCTCGCCGGCGGGCTCAGCCCCGCATCTTGGGCGGAGATGGCGGCTTCGCCGGGCTTGTAGCTCACTTCGTATTGAATCTTTCCGGCTTCGCGGGCAATCCGATCGACCTCTTGCGACAAAACCTTGGCATCGATGGGCTTAGTCATGTGCCATGTCGCGGCTCCGCCATCTGCCGCAGCCTTTTTTTCAAAGACCCATTCGTCGCTCCCCCGCGTTGCCACAACTTTGACGACATTCCCCAACGGCTCGGCAAGCAGG
>JBKJYI010000364.1:0-2562 GCA_046715855.1 Phycisphaerae bacterium | reverse complement strand
ACCAAGCTCATGCTCGAAGCGGTGAAACGCAGCAACCCCGCTCGTGTTATTCTCGACTCGCTGTCTGAACTGCGGCTCCTGGCTCAGAACCCGCTCCGATATCGGCGACAGGTGCTGGCGCTCAAATCTTTTTTCGCCGGACGAAATTGCACCGTGCTACTCCTCGACGACCGTGTGACGCAGGGGGAAGACAAACAACTACAGAGCATCGCCCACGGCGTCATTCAGCTCGAACAATTAGCGCCGATTTACGGCGCCGAGCGTCGGCGTGTTCGAGTCGTAAAATTCCGGGGAACCCGTTACCGCGGCGGCTACCACGATTTTTCCATCCGCACCGGTGGGATCGTCGTCTTTCCTCGTCTGGTTGCGTCGGAGCACGACGACACACTAGTCCACACGCCCGTCCCGAGTGGCAACGCCGACCTCGATAAGCTGCTGGGCGGGGGAGTGGACCGTGGAACCAGTACCCTCTTTTTAGGACCGGCAGGCTGCGGAAAATCCACCATGGCCGCCCAGTATGCAGTAGCGGCGACCCATCGCGGTGACCACGCCGCCATTTTTGCTTTCGACGAAAGCATCGCGACGCTGCGAAATCGATTGAACTTGATGGGCATCAAATTCAAAGAAGGAACGAGCAAAGGCGAATTGATGATCCGATCGGTGGACCCGGCCGAGCTTACGCCGGGTGAATTCGCACACCAGGTGCGGGAATCCGTGGAACGGGATAATGCGCGTGTGGTGGTGATCGATAGTCTCAACGGCTATCTCAACTCCATGCCCGAGGGGCAATTTCTCACCTCTCAGCTCCACGAGCTGTTGATGTTCCTAGGCAAAAAGGGGGTGGCGACGATGCTTGTCGTCGCCCAACATGGACTCATGGGGTCTTCGCCCAGTGCGCCGGTGGACACCAGTTACCTGGCCGACGCCGTAATCCTGTTTCGTTACTTTGAGGATCGCGGAAGTGTGAAAAAAGCAGTATCCGTCGTGAAGAAACGAAGCGGCCCGCATGAAGACACCATTCGAGAAATTCACTTTGATGCGAAGGGCGTACACCTCAGTCCGCCCCTGACTCAGTTTCGCGGTGTGTTAACCGGAGTTCCCGTTTTTCGCGAGGAGCCGAGCCCCCCGCACTATCCAAAGGGCGGCGTGATAGCGTGAGCGGTCTGGACGGACATGGTGGACGGATTCTTGTCGTGCCGCCAACACTGCGCGACGCAACGGCCACTGCGAATATCCTAAGGCTCGCCGGGCTTTCCTTCTGCATTTGCCCATCCATTCCCGCATTAGTTCAGGAAATGCGCCTCGGCGTCGGGGCCTTGCTTCTCACCGACGACACCCTGGCCATGCCGGACATGGAAGAGCTTCTGCGGGCCATCGAATGTCAGCCGGCGTGGTCGGATATTCCGGTCATCGTGCTAATGGGCAGCGGCGCCAACACCGACACCGTGACCAGCATACTCAAGCTGCTGCGGAACGTGACGCTGCTGGACCGGCCCGTCGCGGGCCTCGTCTTAACAAGCGCGGCCGAAGTGGCCGTCCGCTCGCGACTGCGACAGTACGAAATACGGGACCTGATCGAAAGCGAGCAGGCCGCCCGCCGCGAAGCCGAGAATGCCGCCCGCGCCAAGGACGAATTTCTCGCCGTCGTTTCCCACGAGCTTCGCACCCCGCTCAACGGCATCTTCGGCTGGGCTCAAATTCTCAAGCGCAAACAGCCGACGCCGGAAACGCTTCGCGAGGGGTTGAACGCCATCGAACGTGGGGCGCGCTCGCAAACCCGGCTGATCGAAGACATTCTGGACATGAGCCGGATCACGTCCGGAAAAATGCATCTCGATCTGCAGGATATCCAGTGCTGTTCATTCATCGAGGCCGCCGTCGAAACCATCAAACCCGACGCCGACGCCAGGAATATCCAAATCGAGCAGTCGATCGCCTCCACGACCGACCACATCAAAGGCGATCCTGCGCGATTGCAGCAAGTCGTCTTGAACCTTCTTAGCAACGCGGTGAAATTTACCCCTCCCGGCGGCAAAATCGAAGTGTCCTGCAGGCGCGTGCGCGATCAGGTCGAGGTCGCGGTTGCGGATACCGGGATGGGAATCGAGCCGAGTTTCCTTCCCCATGTCTTCGATCAGTTCCGACAGGCCGACTCCTCCAGCACGCGATCCTACGGTGGACTGGGCCTCGGATTGGCCATCGTAAAGCAACTGGTCGAATTGCACGGAGGGTCGGTAAGCGCCACCAGTTTGGGTCGCGACAGGGGCGCGACGTTCAAAGTGATTTTGCCGATTGCTGTTGAAAAGGCAGTCCGGCCATATTCATCGACGCATTCCAATGGACTTTCGGATAATTGTTTAAATCCGGACCTGGCCGGGCTCCGAGTGCTGGTGGTGGATGACGATCAAGATGCCGTCGAGGTCGTGCGCATCATGCTGGAGGAGTGCAAAGCTCACGTGACGGCGGCCCGGTCGAGTGCGGAGGCTCTGCGCAGCGTGACCGAGCAAGACCCCGATATTTTAGTGAGCGATATTGGGATGCCGGAGATGGACGGATTCGAGT
>JBKJYI010000363.1:0-7645 GCA_046715855.1 Phycisphaerae bacterium | reverse complement strand
CCTTTGGATCGTGCGAATATTCGCCGTCGAGGCCGCCATTCGCGCCCGCTGCCCGCTTCACGAAGGAAGCTATCAGGGGCCCCCGCCGGGCGCTCCGAAGGTTTCTATCGTGCTGGCAGGCAAGGATGAACAGGACAACATCGAAGCCTGTGTGCGGAGTCTCCTCGATCAGGACTATCCCAATTACGAGTTGATCGTCGTAGATGACCGCAGTAGCGACGCCACTCCCGCCATTCTCGCCCGGCTCAACGCCGAATATCCGAATCGATTTCGAACCCTGCGGGTGAGTTCTCTCCCGGCGGGCTGGTTCGGCAAGCATAACGCCGTTCGCACGGGAATGGAGCACGCCTCGGGCGACTGGCTGCTTTTCACCGACGCAGATTGCCGGCAAACATCGCGGCGCACCTTGTCGATCGCCATGAGCGAGACCCTTTACCACCAATCCGATTTTCTCTCGGTGATTCCCAACCTCGAACGCCGGACTTTCTGGGAATGCGTGCTGCAGCCGATTTGCGCCGCCATCCTGATGGTCTGGTTTCGCCCCGCACGCGTAAACAACCCGGCAACGCCGGCTGCGTACGCCAACGGCGCGTTCATGCTCATGAGCCGCAAGTGCTACGACGCCATCGGCGGGCACGAGGCGGTACGCCACAAAATCAACGAAGATATTCACATGGCCGCCATCGCCAAGCAGCGCGGCCAACGTCTGCGAGTCGTCGAGAATCAAGGGCTCTACGTGTCCCGCATGTATGACTCTTTGCGCGCCGGCTTTCACGGCTGGAGCCGGATTTTCTACGGCTGCCTCGAAAAACCCTCCCGCATCGTCGTCGCCCTGATGCTGGTTTCACTCGGCGGCGTCCTTCCAATCATTAGCCTTCTCATCGCTCTGTGCGCCGCCCTGACAACGAGCGAGCCCGAGTGGTGGAAGGCAACCGCCGTCTGGGGCGCCGTTGTTGTGCTGATCCAATCGGTCACCGCAAGGTTGTACTCGACTGTTGGCTACGGGCTGTTCTGGTCGTTTTCCTATGGCTTAGGCGCAGTAGTCAGCTCAGCAATTCTGCTCAACGCTTTGTTCAAATCTCTCGGCCTGACCCGCACGACGTGGCGGCAAACCACGTATGGTCCCACGGTCATGGCCCGCGAATCGTCCCCGACCTTATAATGCCCACGTGACGAATAACCCAGCATCTCCCGGACAATCGACTGAATCAAAAATGCAATCGAGTCGGTCTCCGCGTGCCTTCGCTATGGGAACCGGTTTCGTGTTTCAAGCCGTCGGCGGTGTCCTGGTGTTTGCCGCCTGTCTCGCCTGGGGCATTTCCGCCTGGACCGTGCCCAAGGCTTCGACTCCTCTTGCGAACTGGACCGATTTTTTTCGCGGAGAAAATCTTCCCTCCGCTCTGATGACCGTTGCGTTGCTGACATCATTCGTAGGCGGCTTGGCCCTCCTGGCCGTCGGCCTGGGACTCCAGGGCGAAAGACCCAGCAGTGGCCGCGCCGCAATGCTTACCAGCGCAGTGATGGCCGCTTGTTACCTTGTGGTAGCAATTACCTACGCGGTCGCTCTTGGCCGAATTTTTTCCGCCCTAATCGTTTTCGCACTAGCCGGGCTCGCAGCGCTTTTATTCATGCTGGCGGGCCACAGTTCCGCAATCCTTCGACAATTCCCGCCGCCGGCCGACCTCAACGATGCGACTCCGGAATTGCTCGAAGAATTCCGGCAGAAACGCCTCGAGCGCCTCAAGCATTACGAACCCTGACAGCAACCTCGCTACCGGGCAGGTGCAGACCGGCTATAATGCGGTAGCGGGCTACATTCGAAAGGGAATCACTTGACGATCGCAACCATCCTCGGATTTGCCGCTCTGCTCCAGGCGCCGAACACTCCAGCCCCTCCGGCAAACCACCTTGATCCCCCACTCGCCGCCCGTATTGCAGACGCTTCCGGCAAAGCCCTTGCCTATCTTGCAGCCTCGCAGCAGGCCGACGGTGGATGGGACGCATCCGGCAAGTCCCACCCCGCGATCTCCGCACTGGTAATTCGCGCCCTGGCCGAGGACCCCCGTTACGGTCCCCGGCACCCCGCCGTTCGGCGCGGTCTCGACTATGTCTTGAAGTTCGCCCAACCCGACGGCGGAATCTACCGCGAGGAGGATGGTCACAAAAACTATCACACCAGCGTCGCCCTCATGATGCTTGCCTCGCTCAAGGACCCCGCCCATCGGAAGGCTGTCGCCGACGCCCATGACTTCCTGAAAAAACTTCAATGGGATGAAGGTGAGGGGCACGAGCCCGACAGCCCCTGGTACGGAGGCCAGGGTTATGGACGCAACAAGCGACCCGACCTTTCCAACACCCAGATGATGATCGAGGCCCTCCACGAAAGCGGCCTGCCCGCCGATGACCCGGCCTACAAAAAGGCTTTGGTCTTTATCCAGCGGTGCCAGATGCTTGACACTACGAACGATCAGCCCTTCGCGACCGGTGCTGAAGACGGCGGTTTTATTTATACGCCCGCCAACGGCGGCGAATCCATGGCCGGCACGGAAACCACCGGCCCGCGGCCTCGCCTGCGCAGCTACGGCTCCATGACCTACGCCGCGTTCAAAAGCATGCTCTACGCAAAACTCGACCGCGACGATCCGCGCGTGCAAGCGGCCATCGATTGGATTCGCCGCAACTACACGCTAGAACACAATCCCAATATGCCCGGCGAGCAGTCAAAAGAGGGCCTTTTTTATTATTATTACGTCTTCGGAAAGGCCATGAATGCCTGGGGCGAAGAAATCCTTCGCGATTCCGGCGGCACTCCGCATAACTGGCGAAACGAACTCGCCGTCAAATTATTGTCGCTTCAGCGACCCGATGGAAGCTGGTACAACCAGGCCGATCGCTGGATGGAGTCCAATCCGTATCTGGTGACTGCGTACGCAGTGCTGACATTGCAAACCATCGCCCACCAGCCTCTGTAGTCGGTCGTTGGATGATTAATGAGAAGTTCGAGAGTTCAAACCGGAGCGCCAAACTCTGTCAGCCTCCCAAGTTTGAGATGCTGAGATCTGAGATTTCAAATTGACGATCACCGATTAGACTCTAAAAGATGAGTGACCAATTACCATCTGCATCCCCTGAGGGCGCCGGCCCCGAAATTACGACTGGGCACTTGACTCCCGCACACAATCCGCCCCTGACTCAGGAGGAAGCCGGGTCGCCGATCGAAGAGGCTAAGGCCGCCGCCATGTCGATTGAAGTTCGGGCCCTCGACGGCGCCGAGTACGAGGCCGCCCCCGAGGGGAGCGACGCCCCTCCCTCAACGGCGCACGCCGACGAGCCCCTGGCCGTCGCACAAGCCGGGTTCCCCACCACCGATACTCTGGTTGCCCCCAGCGCTCGTTTTCGGAAAGGCGAATGGCAGCACGAGTTTTCGGGCCACAAAATCGCGTTCGAATTGGCCCGCATCGAAGCCGATATCCGCAAGATTCTCGAAGAGCGCGATCCCAAGCGCAAACGCAAGCTCATCAGCACCCGACGATGGCAGGAGTTGGAAGAAGATGTCATTGCGATGAAATATAGCGGTCGGATGGACGAGAACATCCTTCGCGAACTAACCAGGCTGGTCATGCAAAGACACTTTCTTTTCAGCCACCTTCGTTTCGTCGCCGCCACCCGGCCCACTTGGAACACCTAGGCGCACCAAGACCCACTACTCCCGGGTGCCATGCCCTAGCCCAGCCTTACCGGGCGCCGGCATGCAGTCCGTTGGGCATGGCGGCGCTTCGCTGGGCCATGCCACCCTGACCAACTCCATCCACGGGTGCCACCGCTGTGTCAGCGGTGCTCCGCAGCCGCTTGTGCCTACTATGTCAGCGGGGAACACCACTGCCGACACGGGCAGTGACGCCCCACCACCCTAGGTTTTGGGTGCCATTCCCAAGCCCAGCCTTACCGTGCGCCGGCATGGGCTGATAGGGGTCCCCGCATGGGGTTTTCCCGTCCGAAAACAAAAGTTTGAACAAGCCCTGTCGGGCAACTATGATCTGATGCACCAGCAGGGTTTCAGTGTCTTCATGCCCGCACAGGGGAGGGGTTTGTGGCGATAGCGCGCATCGGCAATATTCAACTCACTATCCTCGCCATTCTTGGGCAGTTTCTTGCTCCAACCACTTCGCCGGCACAAACCAATCATAATCAAAACCCCGGCACGTTTGGGGGATTCGCGACGACGCAGGTTGTCGTGCGGCTGCGCGCCGACGCATTCGCCCGGTCCACCCTCCGCCGGGCTAGCGCCGCGGCTGACCCGGACGCGCTGCAAGGAGCCAGTGCCCGCCTCCGCGCACTCGCCGCCTCCTGGCGGGGCACAAAAATGCGCCGCGTCTATGAAAATGCCTTCGCAAATCCAGCATTGGCCGAAAAACATGGACTCGACCGCACTTTCGTCCTCGAAGTTCCGGCAGGCACCGACACCCATCGGTTCGCCAAAGCGCTGGGATCGTTGGTCGATGATGTTGAACTGGCCTCGCCCGACGAAATAGGTGGCATCGCCGGCGATCCAGTGATCCCCGAGGATGGTTTTTTCGGCGACCAGTGGGGGATGAATAATACGGGTCAGGCGTTTTTCGGCGGCGCTTCCGGCACGCCCGATGCCGACATCGATGCTTCCGAGGCATGGGGCATTCACACCGGAGAAGGCGAACAGGAAGTGATTGTCGCCGTCCTCGACAGCGGCGTGAGTTCTCATCCCGACTACGGCACCAATCTGGGGCCAACATCCACCGGTCGAATTCTCCCCGGCTGGAATACCGTGTTGAATTCGGGAGCCGCCGCCAATCTCAGTGACGGTTGCGGCTCGGGCCACGGAACCCACGTCGCCGGAATCATAGGTGCGGCCGGTGGGCCAAGCTGCAGCGGCGGAACTTCCGAAACAGGCAAGACGTGCGTGACCGCCGATGATTGCGCCCCGGGCTGCGTCGGAGGCAGCATGGCCGCACAGCTGTGCCTGACCAACGGCGACTGCCCCGGAGGCACTTGCGGGCAACCTGCCTGCGCCGCAGTAGGCGTTGCGGGTGTCTCATGGGGCGTCCACCTCTTGCCTGTTAAGATTCTCACGGGCTGCACGGGAATGGCCACCGATCTTAGCGAGGGAATTATCTGGGCCGCCGACAATGGCGCCGACATCATCAACCTTAGCGTGCAATTCAACCTTACCCAGCAGTCTTCCATTACCGCCATGCAAAGCGCGGTCAACTACGCACACGAGCTCGGCGTGCTCCTCGTTGCGGCCACCGGGAATCAGGACAATTGCAGCAACGGCCAGCCGCCGGCCAACGATACCGTGTGTTTTCCGGCGCGAATGCCAAACGTCCTGGCCGTGTCGGCTTCGGACAACAACGATCTTCTTTGGGTCTTCTCGAATTACGGCAATGAAGTGGATGTGGCCGCTCCCGGAAAGGATATACGTTCGACCATTAATAATGGCATGTACGGGTACATCTCCGGCACCTCCATGGCGACTCCACACGTGTCGGGTTTGGCAGCGCTGATCAAGTCGTATGTTCCCGATCTGACCAACGACGATTTGGAGGACATCATTACCGCCACGGCGGAAGATCGTGGGGGGACGAGTTGGGACATTCAGTTTGGCTTCGGACGCATCAACGCCCACCAGGCCTTGCTGGCAGCGGCGCAGTGGCCGGGAATTCTCGAATCAAACCCCCCGGATATGGCCATCGACGCCGCTCAACCTCTGAATCGTAACACGCTCCAACCGCAAGGTTGGTCCAGTGTCGAAGTCCGCTTCCCGCGCGACGTGGGCGGAGTGGCCTCCGCTGATTTCGTGATCGAGCAAACGGTTGCAGGCACGCCGCCCGCAATCGTCGCCGTTGAGTCCGTAGAACCCGATCGGGTCCGTGTGGTGCTCGATCGCCCGATCGATCCGCTCGCATGGACGACTATCACTCACGTGCCCACCGACTCACGCATCCGCCTCGGCTTTCTCCCCGCCGACGCCGACGGTGACGCCTTCAGCAGCCCTGCCGACATTTTGGGCCTGATCGACTCGCTCAACGGCGTCGCCCCTCGCCCCCTCTGGTCCACCGACCTCGACCGCTCCGGCATCGCCGCCCCGGCGGACATTCTCTCGCTCATCGACCTCCTCAACGGCGTCGCCCCCTTCGGTTCCTTTAATGGCGCCTCGCTTCCGCCCATGCCCTGAACCTCGCTAAAGCACCTAACAGTTATATGCAGCGAGCCGCGAACTTCAGTTCGCGCGGACGTCCAAGCGATTTTTGCGTTCGTACAGAGTTCGACCGCTGCATTTGAGCGTTATATGCGCCTAATTTAGCACGTACTTGCGTTTCCACCCAAAGAGTGGCAGTGCTGCGATCAGCAAAACCAAAGTTGTCGGTTCAGGGAGAATGAGCCAGAACGTATAATCGATAAACGCGTTATCATCGATGACTCGTGCCCGCAATGTCGCCAGCGCGCCCACGTCATAGTGATACTCACCCGGTGAAAGCATCCCAGTCCCGAGATACTCATCCCGGCCGGCGTCAATAGTTTTGCTTTCCACCAGTCCATTGGGCCCAAAGAGGTGGAAGGACACGTCCGTCCAAGTGGGCGCCGAAATCGAATCCAGAACGCCTCCTCGCAAATAAAACTCGTAGGGGGTCGCGACATCCAGCACAAAAGTGCCGCTTGTCAGGCTGGCCGCCATGGCGTCGAAGGAATTGGAATCGTGGCGGCTGCCGTTGGAAAATACCCCGACCTGGCCCATGCCCCACACTCCGTTGGCAAAAATATCCGTATATTGCGAAGCCTCCAGTTCCGCGTGCCAATCCAGCCACGCGGACTCACCCGTGACTTCCATACTCCGCTCGCCGACTTCCGGCCACTGTTCTGTGACCCAAAAAAGTTGGTGACCCGCAAGCCTTGCGTCAACATGGACAAATCGCCCCTGGTCCAGCAGGATCGGCGCGCCATAAATGAAGCTCGGACCCGTCCAGGTCGCGATTGCAATTGCCGGCAAAATGAAACGCATACTTTTCTCCAACCGGGTGACTTTGAATCAGACATTGCCCTTCCGCTTAAAGCTAATCGGACTCATTGAACCTCATACTTCAACCCGAACACTCAAATTTGGCTTTTGCCGTTAAGTGCCCGCCCTCCATGTTCTGAATGGTGATGGTGCGAAGAGAGCAGCCACAGGCCGATCCATCGGTCACCATCCTGTTGTGGTTTACGCGAATCTGCGGCAAACTATGGTTCATCACGAGGTCGAACAGGGAGCGCGTTCATGGTGGGGGCGTATTCGACAAGATGATCAGAAGGAGCGAGACATGCAAGCATCGATAAACGGCACCAAGCTAAACTACACCGACGAAGGCAAGGGCCTCCCCGTTGTTTTCATCCACGGATTCCCGCTGAGCCGCGGCGCATGGGGCAAGCAAGTCGAGGCCCTGAAATCATCCTGCCGCGTCATCGCGCCCGATCTGCGCGGACTCGGTGAGAATGACGCTGCAAGCGGGACAATCACCATGTCGCAGTTTGCCGACGACATTCACGCACTCCTCCAGCAGCTCAAAACCGGCCCGGTCGTCCTGGTTGGGCACACCATGGGCGGATATGTTGCTCTGGCCTTCGCGAAAAA